>JAYVTP010000243.1:0-4110 GCA_043788685.1 Pseudolysobacter sp.
CGATCTTGGTTTCCTGAGCTGATCAGCGTATTTGCGGAGCTTCACAGCGATCAATGGATTGATCGCGCGAAAGTCGTCGTGGCGATCTCTCAATCCACGTAAAACCACTGCAGTTGCACGGGCGTGGTTGCTTTCACGATGATCTGACCGCGCATGCCGGTGGTGGCGGTGCCGTGTTCTTCGCAGAAATAGCCGAACGTGCCGATCGTTGGAAATGTCACGGTCGCGTGCCAGCTCGATGCGCTGACGTTGCCATTGCCGTTGTTGCCGTCGTTGTCGCAGCCGTTTGCGCAACGAAATGCGCCATCGTTGGCGACGACATTATGCAAGCCGCCGGAATTCTTGAAAGTGATCGTATCGCCGGGCGCGATCGTGATCGACGATGGAAAAAATACCGTTCCGCCGCTGCCGGCTAGCACATTGAAATTGGCCGCCAGCGCCGCTAATGGATTACCGAGCAGCGTCAGCGACAGCAATGCGAAAAGTTTTGCCGAGGAATATCGATCCGCCCGTGTTGACGGTAAAATGCAGCGCTTCCGGTTCATGCGAGTCATCGCTTCTATCGTGAAGCGACAATCATAACTCAGCCGAATTGAATCCTTCTGATCCATAGCGCGAATGCATTAAAAGCAGTCGACTTGATCCGATTCGCAAACCATCGTCAACGCCATGCAAGCGTTGATTTTCATGCCGCTGTCCCCACACTGTAGCCACCCATTCTGCCGTCAAGAGAAACCATGACCACGACCACGACCCCAGAAACGCACAAATTCCAGGCCGAAGTGCAGCAAGTGCTGCAACTGGTGATTCACTCACTGTATTCGCACAAGGAAATTTTCCTGCGCGAACTCATTTCGAATGCGTCCGATGCGTGCGACAAATTGCGTTTCGCCGCGATCGGCAATTCGGCCTTGAGTCAGGACGATGCCGAACTGCGCATCGAAATCAGCGTCGACAAAGAGGCACACACGCTGTCGATCCGTGACAACGGCATCGGCATGAGCCGTGATGAAGTGATCGAGAACATCGGCACGATCGCGCGCTCCGGCACTCGCCGTTTTCTCGAACAACTCTCGGGCGACCAGCGCAAGGATGCGCAGCTGATCGGCCAGTTCGGCGTGGGGTTTTATTCGGCGTTTATCGTCGCCGACAAGATCACGCTGACCACACGCCGCGCTGGCGACGCGGTGGATAGCGGCGTGCGCTGGGAATCCACCGGCACCGGCGAATACACCCTGGAAACACTCGCGTCGGCGGCGCGCGGCACTACCGTCATCTTGCATCTGAAAGATGAAGAACTCGAATTCCTGCAGCCGTGGCGCTTGCACGAACTGATCTCAAAATATTCCGATCACATCGGTTTCCCGATCCGCGTGCCCAAGGAGATTGGGCAAGACGAAACCGAGACGAAAGAAGGCGAAGCAAAACCCGCGCTCGAATGGGATACCGTCAACCACGCTTCGGCATTGTGGACACGGCCGAAATCCGAATTGAAGGATGAGGATTACCAGGCGTTCTACAAACACATTTCGCACGACTTCAACGATCCGCTCGCATGGGCGCACAACCGCGTCGAAGGCAATCAGAGTTATACCTCGCTGCTGTTCGTGCCGAGCAAGGCGCCGATGGATGCGATGTGGTCGGGCCGCGAAGAGCGCAAGGGTCTCAAGCTGTATATCCGCCGCGTTTTCATCATGGATGCGAGCGAGCAGTTGCTGCCGGCGTATTTGCGTTTTGTCAGCGGCGTGATCGACTCGGATGATCTGCCGCTCAACGTCAGTCGCGAGATACTGCAGCAGAACAAACTCGTCGCGCAGATCAAGAGTGGCGCGACCAAACGTGTGCTCGACCTGCTCGAAAAAATCGCGAGCGACGACAAGGACAAATATCAGGGTTTCTGGAACGAGTTCGGCAACGTGCTCAAGGAAGGTGTGGCCGAGGATTTCGCGAACAAGGACAAGCTCGCCAAGCTGCTGCGTTTCGCCAGCACCAGCAGCGAAGACAAAGCACAGACCGTGTCGCTCGACGACTACATCGGCCGCATGAAACCCGGCCAGGAAGCGATCTACTACATCACCGCCGATAGCTGGCTGGCCGCGCGCAACAGCCCACAGCTTGAGGCGCTCAAAGCGCGTGGCGTCGAGGTATTGCTGCTGGTTGATCGCATCGACGAATGGATGATCGGTTATCTCAACGAATACGCTGGCAAAAAACTCAAGTCGGTGGCGAAGGGTGATATCGAGATCGACAAGCTTGCCGATTCAGGCGACAGCGAGGCGCGCAAGGAAGCCGAAAAAGCCGCCGAGGGCGTGCTCGGCAAGCTCAAGACCTTGCTCGCCGGCAAGGTGCGCGACGTGCGCATGAGTCATCGCCTGACCGAATCACCGTCGTGCCTCGTGCTCGGTGAACACGACATGGCCGCGCATATGCAGCGACTGCTCAAGCAGGCCGGCCACGACGTACCGTCGCAACAACCGATCCTCGAAATCAATCCGGGCCATCCGCTCGTGCAGCGTCTGGAAGCGGAAACCAACGAGGCGCGGGCGAACGACCTCGGCTTGTTATTGTTGGAGCAGGCGCAACTCGCCGAAGGCGGCCAGCTAGACGATCCGGCGGCTTATGTGCGTCGTGTCAACGCGCTGTTGCTGGAAGGGCTGAAGTAATAACCGTTTGCAGAAAATCTAAAAATAGTCGTCATTCCAGCGTAGGCTGGGGCCCATTTTGATCTTGATCGCAGATCCGATGGACCCCTACCTTCGCTGGCATGACGAACAGTGCACTGCTCAATCGTGAGCGCCACTATCTGCTGCGACGCTCGGCGCCATGATCCGATCGATCCACGCGATCGCCACGGCCGATGCAACAAATGTCAGGTGAATCAGCGTCTGCCAGAACATTTCCTGCGTGGTCTTGGTATCCGCTTCGATGAAAGTCTTGAGCAGGTGGATTGATGAGATGCCGATGATCGCAGTCGCGAGTTTCACTTTCAGCACCGCCGCGTTGACGTGCGACAACCATTCCGGCTGATCGGGATGCGTTTCCAGATTCAGGCGCGAGACAAAGGTTTCATAGCCGCCGACGATCACCATGATCAGCAGGTTCGAGATCATCACCACATCGATCAGACCGAGCACGCTGAGCATGATTGCGATTTCGGGCGAATGCGTGGTGGCATCGACCTGCAAATTCTCACCGACCAGCGCCTGGCTCAAAAGATGCCACAGCTCGCGCGCGAACTGCACGACATATACGCCCTGCGCCACAATCAGGCCGAGATACAACGGCAACTGCAGCCAGCGCGACGAAAAGATCAGCGCGGGCAAAAACGCCATGGGAGGATTGAGCGGCTTCGGCATTGTCGGTTTCCTCGCGAACGTACAATAATTTAGATTGAGTGAGTGCAACTCCAATCGAGTGCGATTCTAGAATTAGCCTGCTACGCCGGAATTATTCGCCACGGGGCTGCGTGTAATCGCAATCGGCAAACTATAATCGCGCTTTGCACTACATGATCGGGCGTCATGGCTGACAACACATCACCCAATCCACTGGCTTTGTTCCAGCAGGCGCAAGGCTTGCATCGCGAAGGCAAATTCGGTCTTGCCGAAAGCCACTATCTGCGTGTGGTCAAACTCGATCCGAATCATGCCGATGCCTGGCATCTGCTCGGCGTGCTGGCGTATCAAAGCGGCAATACGATCAAGGCGATCAAGCATTATCGGCGCGCCGTGGAAATTCGTCCGGGCTTCGCCCAGGCCTTCAACAATCTCGCGCTCGCGCACAAGGCGCGATCGGAAAATTCCGCCGCGCTGCAGGCGTTCGAACGCGCCTTGGCGATACGGCCGGAGTATGTCGAAGCGGCATTCAATGTCGCGTTGTTGCATGAGGCTGAGGGCAATTCGGCAGCCGCGGAAAAAGCCTATCGACATGCGCTAGCGATACGCCCGGAGTATCTCGATGCGCTGATCAATCTCGGCAATTTGTGGCGTCGACAAAATCGCGCAAGTGAGGCGCGCGAGCTGCTCGCACCGGCGCAGCGCATGCATTCCGATCACGCAGCGCTGGCTGGAAATCTCGCGTTGATTCATCTCGATCTCGGCGATTATGCTT
>JAYVTP010000244.1:0-1912 GCA_043788685.1 Pseudolysobacter sp.
GCAAGTATCAAACACGCTGCCAGATACACCGCACTCGTGGTTTCGCTCGAGCGCCGGGCGACTTTATTTTTCGCGATTGGCCACGATCATCGTACTCAAACTCGTGCTGCTGGTCGGTTTGTACTACGCCTTTCTGAAGCCCACGGTGCGTCCCGATGCCAGCCCCACGGCGATCCAGCATTTGCTGCTCGATCCGCCGCCGCCATCAATTCGCTGATCGCAAGCAACAGCACTGCGACACTCCACCGCACTCGTTAGCTCGCATAACGGCGTATGGTAGTGATGTGTCGAACAACCCTTCTTTTGTATGGCGCCCGTGCTGCCGCTCGAAGTCGCTACGCGGCGTGACTCGCGCGCACGGTGTGTGATGACCTGTTTTTTCTTCGCTAGCGGTGATCCCAATGATCGATGCTGATGTCGTTACGCTGTCGCGCCTTCAATTTGCGCTGACCGCGCTGTATCACTTCCTGTTCGTGCCGCTCACGCTCGGCCTGTCGTGGATTCTCGCGATCATGGAAAGCGTGTATGTGATGACCGGGCGCGACGTGTGGAAACGCATGGTGCAATTCTGGGGCATCCTGTTCGGCATCAATTTTGCGATGGGTGTCGCGACCGGCGTCACCATGGAATTCCAGTTCGGCACCAACTGGGCGTATTACGCGCATTACGTCGGCGACATTTTCGGCGCACCGCTCGCGATCGAAGGCATGATGGCGTTTTTTCTCGAAGCCACGTTTGTCGGGCTGTTCTTTTTCGGCTGGGAAAAACTCTCGCGCGTGCAGCACATGAGCTGCACATGGATTCTCGCGCTCGGCACCAATCTTTCGGCGTTGTGGATTTTGATCGCCAACGCATGGATGCAGAATCCGGTCGGCGCGGAGTTCAATCTCGCGACGATGCGCATGGAAGTCACCTCGCTCAAGGAAGTGTTTTTCAATCCGGTCGCGCAATCGAAGTTCGTCCACACCGTGAGCGCGGGTTACGTAATCGGCTCGATGTTTGTGCTCTCGATCAGCGCGTGGTATCTGTTGCGCGGGCGCAATATCGATTTTGCAAAACGCTCGATGACGGTGGCGGCGAGTTTCGGCTTGGCCTCGGCATTGTCGGTGGTCGTGCTCGGTGATGAATCCGGCTATACCGTTTCGGAAAACCAGAAAATGAAACTCGCCGCGATCGAGGCGATGTGGGAAACTGAACCCGCGCCGGCTTCGTTCACCTTGTTCGGATTGCCCGACATGGCGACGCACACCACGCATGCCGCGATCCAGATTCCGTGGGTCATGGGCATCATCGGCACGCGCTCGTTCGACACCGTGTTGCCCGGCATCAACGATCTGGTCAAACGCGCCGAGGTACGCATCAACGATGGCGTGATCGCGTATTCTGCAATGCAGACGCTGCGCAAGACTCCCGACGATGCCGCGGCCCACGCTGCGTTCGACGCGCACAAGGGCGACCTCGGTTATGCGCTGCTGCTGAAAAAATTCATCGAGGATCCGGCCAAGGCGACACCACAACAAATCACCGCCGCGGCCGACAGCACGATCCCGAATGTGCCGGTGATTTTCTGGTCGTTTCGCATCATGGTCGGACTCGGCATGTATTTCATCATCCTGTTCGCGCTCTCATTCTGGCTGGCTTCGAAACGGCAACTGCAGAAACATCGCTGGTATCTGCGACTGGCGTTCTACAGCTTGCCGCTACCATGGATTTCCACCGAACTCGGCTGGATCGTCGCCGAATACGGGCGCCAACCTTGGGCGATCGAAGGCGTGTTGCCGACCGCACTCGGCGTGTCTTCGGTCAGCGCCGGACAAGTGCTGACGAGCCTGATTGGCTTCGTGGTTTTCTACACCACGCTTGCGGTGGTCGATGTCGTGCTGATGCTGAAATACGCGCGCAGTGGTCCTGA
>JAYVTP010000245.1:0-5325 GCA_043788685.1 Pseudolysobacter sp.
CGATCAAAGTCATCGCGCGCGGGATTGTCCATGCCGCCGTCGCGGTGGCGCGAATCGAGATAACGCGAATACAGCTCGAAATATTCGCTGCTGAACCTCGGCGGCATGATCTGCAAAGTTAAATCCGCATTGCGTCGCAAACAACGTTTTTGACTGCGATCCGGCACGAATTCTGCGACCGGCACCCGCGCGGCGATGCACGCGCTGCAGCCTTGACAATGCGGTTGGTAGACATGCGCGCCCGCACGCCGGTACCCGTGGCTCAGGGCAATGTCATACACCTGCGGCAATTGCGGTGCGCTCGGATCGATGACGAGATTCTGCGCAATGCGATCAGGAAAATAACCGCACGCATGTGGCAGGGTTTGAAACAGGCGCAGGCTTTCCGATTTCATGGCGCGATTCTACGCTTTGCATGTGTGGCGATGCGCCTCGGTTTTTCGCTTCTACAATCAGGTGGTAACGTCAATATCGGTCGGAGCAATTGATCCGATGAGTTCGCGAGCACCTAGTCGCATCGTTCGTGTGGTTGCTGCGATCACAGAAAACGCAAATTTCGCTCAACCCGCGCCCGACATGCGCAGTGCCGCGAAGACCGTCGCTACCCCAACTCCGATCAGCAACAACACGCGCTGATAGCTGAATTTCGCCACTAGCGGCTTCTTGCTGACAGCGCTGCGTTCCAGCGCGAGCTCGGCGGAAAAACGCGTCGCGGGTTCGAGCCCGGCTTCGCGCAACAACGCACGCGCCTGCACCTGATCGTCCGAACGCACCACCCAGACTTGCGGCCACGCGCTCGAATCGACACGCTCGCTGTAGCTGAAACGCTTGAAGTTGCTGCCTTGATAGACACTGCGATTGCCAACGTGCGTGGCGATGCCGGCCGCGTTGAGCAGCTCGACAACACGGTCGACATTTTCGATGCGTGGGGAGGTGAATACCTGGCGCATATTATTCGGCCGTTTCCGGCAGCAGGCGTATCAGGCCTTCCTGCGCGGTGGAGGCGACCAGCACACCATCGCGCGTGTAGATCATGCCGCGCGAAAACCCGCGCGAACCCTGCGCGGTCGGACTGTCGCAGCTGTATAGCAGCCATTCGTCCACGCGCACGGGGCGATGAAACCACAGTGCATGATCGAGGCTCGCGACCATCACGTTATTCTGCAAATACGACATTCCGTGCGGAAACATCGCCGTGCCGATCAAATGAAAGTCCGACGCATAGGCAAGCATCGCACGATGCAGGATTTCCGAATCCGGCGCGCGATCCACGAGGCGAAACCAGATCTGCTGATACGGCGGCAATTTCGGCCGATGCACATCGTCGCGCGGCGATACGTAACGGAACTCGAACGGGCCGCGGCGATTCAGCCAGCGCCGCCGTTTCACCGGAATATGTTCGAGTTCTTCCATCGACAATTGCACTGGCGCGGGCAAGTCTTCCGGCATCGGCACGTGCGGCATCGTCATCTGATGTTCGACGCCTTCCTCGGCCACCTGGAACGAGGCCGAAAAATTGAAGATCGGCTGGCCGTGCTGGATCGCGACCACACGGCGCACGGAAAAACTTTTGCCGTCGCGCGCACGATCCACTTCGTACACGATCGGCGCTTCGATATCACCGGCACGCAAAAAGTATGCATGCAGCGAATGCACGAGCCGATCGCTGCCAACAGTTTGCTGCGCCGCCGACAAGGCTTGGCCGAGCACTTGGCCGCCGAAAACGTAGCGCGTGCCGATGTCGCGACTCTGGCCGCGAAACAGGTTTTCTTCGAGGCGCTCCAGGCTGAGCAGATCGATCAATTCACCGACGATGGGGCTGGACATGCGTACTTCCACTGGGATTCTGTGGACTAGTATAACGTCGCCTGTCGATTCGATGCTGCAGCGCGGCGTTCAGGATTTTGCAGGCGCTATCGGCGACGCATGTAGGCGTTCGAGTGGGATATCCGCGATCACGCGCGGCCACGGAAACAGTGGGCCGGGATCCTGCCGGCGCGGCAGCAAAATTGTCGCATCATCAAGCGCGGGTTCGAAGCGCAGATCCAGATCTTCGTGTCCGGCGATGTAGCGAATACCCGCATGATCGTGGCGCAACTTGCGCAACAGCGCGAGCAGCGATTCGATCTGCGGCTCGGTATACGGCACGGTGAACGCCTGATGTCGGCTGTCGCCCCAATACGGATAACGTCCGACATTCGCGAGCTCGATGCCGATCGATCGCGAGTTGTAACCGACCGTATGATTTGCGATACGCGTATCGGCGACATAGCGATAAATGCTGCCATCGACATCGACGTAATAATGCCCGCTGTTGCCGGTGCCGCTGGCGTAACGCACGCGCTCGCCGAACTCGCGCGCGGTGGCCATGTCCGGCAGTTCGGTGCAATGGATAACGATCAGATCGATGGCCGAAGACGCGCGGATTTCGAGGCGCGATTCGTAAGGCAACGGCTGATCGTGAATGGCAAGAATGGCAGGCATGGGGAAAGTGTCGCACGCAGCGTTCGAGCCTGCCAGCGCGGCACGCATGATAAACTTGCGCCATGTCCGCATTTCCGAATTTTACCGGCGACGATGTCCAAGTCGCCACGTTTTATCAATTCGCCGCACTCAATGCGCTGGATTCGCTGCGCGCGCGCCTGCAGGCGCTGGGCGATGAGCACGGTTTGCGCGGCACGGTATTGCTTGCCGCCGAAGGCATCAACGCGACGGTCAGCGGCAGCGCCGTCAGTGTTGCGACGTTGCGCGAACAACTGCAGCGCGATGGCCGTTTTTCTGCGTTGAACTGGAAACAGACCGTCGCCGGCGATATCCCGTTCCAGCGCTGGAAAGTCCGCATCAAGCGCGAGATCGTGAGTTTCGGCGTGGCCGATCTGCACCCCGAACAGTGCACCGGTATTGCGGTGGCGCCGAAGGATTGGGATGCGCTGATCGCGCGCGACGATATCGTGCTGATCGATACCCGCAACGATTACGAAATCGCGGTCGGGCGTTTTGACAGCGCGATCGATCCGGCCACGCGCAAGTTTTCCGACTTCCCCGATTTCGTCGAACAGCATCTGCGCGGCCGCGAAGACCAGCCGATTGCGATGTATTGTACCGGCGGTATCCGCTGCGAAAAGGCCTCGGCGTATCTGTTGCAGCAAGGCTTCGGCGAAGTGTTCCAGTTGCACGGCGGCATCCTCAATTATCTCGCCGAAAAACCCGCCGCGGAAAGCCGCTGGCACGGCGAATGTTTTGTCTTCGACGAGCGTGTTGCGGTCGATCACGCGCAGCGTGGCGGACGTTATGTGCTATGCACCGATTGCGGCACGCCGCTGCTGCTCGATGCCGGCACGTGCTGCGCCGCGTGTGTCGGCGCAGCCGCGATAAATTCCTGATTCTTCCTCATCTGATTTTTCACCGCGGAGCTGCAGCAATGAAAGGTCACGTGATTCTCTCGCACGGCATGGAGAGCGGCCCGAACGCGACCAAGGTGGCGGCGCTCGCGGAAGTCGCCCAACAACTCGGCTGGCGGCATACGCGGCCGGATTATCGCGATCTCGATGCAGCACATGATCCGGCGCTGATCGGTGCACGCATTGCACGATTGCGCGAACACGCACGCGAGGGCGAACGGCTGGTGCTGGCCGGTTCGAGCATGGGCGCGTTTATTTCGGGTTTTGCCTCGATCGATTTGCCGTGCGCGGGTTTGTTTTTGATGGCATTGCCGCTGCGTATTCCGGGTTACGCGCCGGAGTTCGCCGCCGCCGCCGTGCCGAGTGTGTTGCTGCACGGTTGGGATGATGAACTGTGCCCGGTCGATGGTGTGCGTGCGTTTGCCGCGTCGCGTCGCGATACGCTGATCCTGATCAACGACAGCCACCGACTCAGCGCGCATGTGCACGCGATCGCCGAGCAATTCCGTTGGTTTCTTCTGAGTTTGGGTTAGAGTTTTCATGCCGCAATTTTTTGCTACCTGCCCGAAAGGCCTGGAATATCTGCTGGTCGACGAACTCAAATCGCTTGGCGCCAGCGACGCGCACGAATCGCTCTCCGGCGTGCATTTTTCCGGTGAACTGGAACTCGGTTATCGCGCGTGTCTGTGGTCGCGTCTGGCCAGTCGAATTTTGTTGAGGCTGGCCGAGTTCGATGTGCCGGACGAAGCGGCGTTGTACGCTGGCGTTGGCGAGCTGGATTGGTCGCAGCATATGGATGTCGAGGGCACGCTGGCCGTGGATGCCGTGGGCTCCAGTGAAACCTTGCGCAATACGCAATACGTCGCGCAACGCGTCAAGGACGCGGTGGTCGATCAGTTTCGCGACCGTACCGGCCAGCGTCCGGCGGTGGATCAGGAACAGCCGTCTATACGGCTGAACATCGCGTTGCGTCGCGATCGTGCCTTGCTCAATCTCGATCTGTCCGGCACGCCGTTGCATCAGCGTGGCTGGCGTCGCGGCACCGGCATCGCGCCGCTCAAGGAAAATCTCGCGTGTGCAATGTTGTTGCGTGCGGGCTGGCCGGCGATCTTCGCCGCAGGCGGCGGCCTGGTCGATCCGATGTGCGGTTCGGCGACGCTCGTGATCGAGGCGGCGTTGATGGCAGCCGATGTCGCGCCGGGTTTGCGTCGCGATTATTTCGGGCTGCGCGGCTGGAAACAGCACGATGCGGCATTGTGGAAATCCTTGCGCGACGATGCGTTTGCGCGTGCCGATATTGGCCTGAAAAAACTCGCACCAGTCTTCTTCGGTTTTGATGACGATCCGTCGGTGCTGGCCGAAGCCAAGCGCAATGCGCAATCCGCCGGTGTCGCCGGATTTGTGCATCTCGGACGACAATCACTGACGCACCTGAAACGTCCGCACGAATGCGAGCAGCCGGGTCTGGTGATCTGCAATCCGCCGTATGGCGAGCGCATGGGCGTGGACGAATCGCTGCTCGATCTGTATCGCGAAATCGGCACGCGTCTGAAAACCGAATTCACCGGCTGGAAGGCGAGTGTGATCACCTCGGATGATGCGCTCGCTCGTGCGATCGGCCTGCGTGCGGAGAAACGCTACAAGCTCTACAACGGTGCACTCGAATGTGTGCTGTTGAATTTCGATCTGTACGCGACTGCAGCGATCGAACCACGCGAAGCCAAACCGCTGTCGCCCGGGGCGGAGATGTTGCGTAATCGTCTGCAGAAAAATCTCAAGCATCTGCGCAAGCCGCTCGCGCGCGAAGGCATCACGTGTTATCGCGCCTACGATGCAGATCTCCCGGAATACGCCGCAGCCATCGACGTATTCGAGAACCACCTGCACATCCAGGAATACGCGCCGCCAGCCAGCGTGCCGGAAG
>JAYVTP010000246.1:0-5155 GCA_043788685.1 Pseudolysobacter sp.
CGGCAAAAAACTGCGCTACGTCGCGCGCCTCAACGCGGCGGGACAAGCGCATGTCGGCTTGGTCGAATTGCCCGACGATCACGCCTTCGCGCACCTGCGCCTGACCGACAATATCGTGCAATTCACGACGCGCCGTTATCGCGACAATCCACTTGTCGTGCAAGGCCCCGGCGCGGGCCCGGACGTGACCGCCGCCGGCGTGTTCGCCGATCTGTTGCGCATCGCCGCCACCCTCGGTGCGCGCGTATGAGGATGCAGGCAACCGCATTTGCACCAGCGAGCGTGGGCAATATCGGCGTGGGTTTCGATATCCTCGGGCACAGCATCGCCGGGCCGGGGGATCGTGTCACGGTGCGCCGCATCGAGCAGCGCGAGGTGCGCATCGCGGCAATCCGCAACGCCGCGATTGATCTGCCGTTCGCGGCAGAAAAAAATACCGCAGGTGCCGCCTTGATTGCACTGCGCGATACGCTCGCGCTCGACTACGGCTTCGAGATCGAGATCGACAAGGGCATCGCGTTTGGTTCCGGCATGGGCGGCTCGGCGGCGTCGTGCGTGGCCGCACTGCTAGCGGCGAATGCATTGCTCGACGCACCGCTCGATGTGCACGCGTTGTATCCGTTTGCGCTGGTCGGCGAAGCCGTCGCCAGCGGTGGGCGTCACGGCGATAACGTTGGGCCGATGTTACTCGGCGGCATGGTGCTGGCGACCGCCGAACGCCTGACGCCGATTCCGGTTCCGCGCGCGTGGCATTGTGTTGTAGTGCATCCGGACTTCGTCCTCGAAACCCGCCGCGCGCGCGCCGCGTTGACCGGCCATTACGCGCTGCCGGAATTCGTCGCGCAGAGCGCCAATCTCGCGCAGTTTCTCGCGGGTTGTTTTCTTGGTGACGACAGCCTGATCCGCAACGGACTGAAGGACGTTCTGGTCGAGCCGCGCCGCGCCGCATTGATCCCGGGCTTTGCTGCGGTCAAGCAAGCCGCGCTCGATCATCATGCGTTCGGCGCGAGTATTTCCGGTGCCGGACCGAGCGTGTTCGCGTGGTTCGAATCCGCCGCTGCAGCGCACGCGGCGGCTGCAGATATGCAAGCAGCCTTTGCCACCGTCGATCTGGACAGCGAAGCGTTTGTATCGCCAGTGGCCGGCCCCGCGGCAAAGGTGCTGGCATGATGCGTTATGTCAGCACACGCGCCTCTGCACACAGCGAGGCAACACCGGGGGCGGTTGGTTTGAGCGACGCGCTCAACGCCGGACTCGCGCCCGATGGCGGTTTGTATGTGCCGCAATCGTTGCCGCATTTTGCACCACAGGATTTTGCCGCCGCGACCACGCTGCCGGCGATCGCAAAAATTTTGCTGCAACCGTTCTTCGCTGGCGACGCGCTCGAATCCGAACTCGGTGCAATCTGCGAGCAGGCATTTACTTTCGCCGCGCCACTCAAACTGCTGCCGCTCGCGCAGACTTTTGCGCTCGAACTTTTCCACGGCCCAACCGCCGCGTTCAAGGATTTTGGCGCACGTTTTCTCGCCGCGTGTTTGCAACGCATCCAGCGCGACAACGCACGAGTGCTGACAATTCTGGTCGCAACCTCCGGTGACACCGGCAGCGCGGTCGCTGCGGCGTTTCACAACGTGCCCGGCATTCGTGTGGTGATCCTGTATCCCGATGGTCTGGTGTCGCCGCGCCAGGCGCATCAACTCGGCTGCTTCAGCGACAACATCAGCGCGCTGCGCGTGGCTGGCACGTTCGACGATTGCCAGCGTTTGGTCAAGCAGGCGTTTACCGATACCGCGCTGCGCGAACTGCTGCCGCTGAGCTCGGCCAACAGCATCAGCCTTGGCCGATTGTTACCGCAGATGAGCTATTACGCGTGGGCCGCGCTGAGCCATTGGCGCGAGCAAAACAGCCCGCTGAATTTTGTCATCCCCACCGGCAATCTCGGCAACGCGATGGCCGCGCTACTCGCACACGCGATCGGCTTGCCGCTCGGCGACATCGTGCTCGCAACCAACGCTAATCGTACCCTGCCGGATTTTTTCGACGACGGCGAATACCGCGCGCGACCGAGTATCGCCACCATTGCCAATGCGATGGACGTCGGCGATCCGAGCAACTACGAACGACTGCGCTGGCTGTTCCCCGATACCAAATCGCTGCAAAAAACGCTGCGTGCGATCGCCGTCGACGATGCCACGATTCGCACGACGATTGCTGCCGGCGAAAATCGCTACGGCGAAATCTGGTGCCCGCACACCGCAGTCGCGATGCACGTGCTTGAACAACTGTGCGCAGAAAAGACGCATGGCGATTGGGCCATCGTCGCCACCGCGCATCCGGCAAAATTCGATACCGTCGTCGAGCCGCTAATCGGTCATGCCGTGGCCGTGCCACCCGCACTCGCCGCCTTGCTCGAACGCCCGGCACATGCCGAACCGATGCACGCCGAGTATGCGCAGTTGCGTGAGTGGCTGTTGCAGCATCGCGATCCGCGCTTCGATGCATCGACAGATTGACGTTAGGCGGTACGCGCAATGCGGGGGCTTGGCGCGCCCGAGCACGCGCGCTATGATTCGACGCCACACGTGGGGCGGTAGCTCAGCCGGGAGAGCGCTGCGTTCGCAATGCAGAGGTCGAGGGTTCGATCCCCTTCCGCTCCACCATTTCAAAGTCCAAAGCCATCCATAACAGGCCGTAAAACCCATGCAGAATAAGGGTTCCGGCCTTTTTTATGTCCAATACAATCCCGTGAAGGGTACTGGAATCCGACGGTAACTTACGGCAGTTTTGGCGGTAACACCGTGCTGCAGACGGCGGGCGGTCGCCTGGCCATTCATATAGCCGGCCCGCGATGGGTGAATATTCTGCTGAGCAACGTCAAACGGGCGATCAGCGGACGTTGTCACGCGATCCGGCAAGCCAAGTACGCTCGACGCTATCTGGCCGAGGCGGCATATCGATTCAATCGCCGGTTTCGCCTGCGCGAGTTAGTGCCGCGGCGGCTGCACGCAATGCTGTTGTGCAAGCCTTGTTCGGAAGCCTCTATGCGCTTGACCTGCAATTTTCTTTGCTGAGGTTCGGCGCTAATCACGGAACATTGTCTAATAAATCCGATTCACCTAAGATGAACTAATTGTCTATAGGCGATGGAAAGAATTTCGAGAAATGCCAAGGCAAAAGCTCAACGAGGATGTTAAAAAATGCGAACATAAGAACTAATGCACCCAGCAAAATAAAGACCGCGCCATAGTCGTCGGTAGACAAAAGATATAAACCGTATATGTATGACGCCGTTGGCGGCAGTATAAATGCCAATAGCAATATGGAACGGGAAATGAAATATAGTGTCGAGATAATTTTCGGCGCTGTCGATTTTATTAGACTTTTCTTTCGTGGCGGAAGAACTCTTCCAGACGGATATAGATTAATCACATGAGGAAACACCTCGGATATCAATTCCGAATCTTTTATCGCTATCGTTTCTCGAATTCTCGTGTTGTACAAGCTTGCGAGCCAAAGCAGCAATAGGGGCGCGATGCCAAACTGGAGCGCACGAGCCAATGAATTTATTCCTATTTTGATATCATTTCCAAATAATGAGATTTTTGTTGTCTGCGGGATCTCAACTCCACTGTAACGTATTGGTTTTTCAAAAATCATGGAGGCGTCCCGTTGCATTCCTTCTATCATATCGCGAGGGGGTCTAGCGTACCTTTTATTTATCTCATCTCTAATAAATTTGTAACAATCGGTTTGAAGCCCTTCATTAATCCACGCAATATCGACCAGAAGCTTATATTCTAGTCCAGAATTTCCTAAATAGGGAAGTTGGAGGCGACCTATCCACTTTTCGTTAAATTCGTTGATATGTTTTTGCAAATCTTTTGCTCCGACCATCAGGCAATTTGCTTCTACTCGATCTTCTCCACCACTTGATCCCATTGCGAAGAACAATAGTAAGAGACAAAATATTGAAAGCGGCGCGGAAAATAGTAGCAACCTCTCATAACGACGCCCCAATGCTTCTGCGATCATTTTAATCTCGAATCGAGAAATAAGAAAATTCTGAACATTTTTCAAAAAGCCCCGCAACCCCCATACGTTTTCACTTTACCACCTCTAGCAGCCTAAATACGCCGGAAGCCGGCTGTAAATACTTCGATCAACTTTCGGCGAGCTAGCCCTTGTCAACTTTTAGCTTCGAGGGCCTTGGTTAGCGTGGGGCTAGGCAGGGCATAGCGCATAAATTATAAAGTGGTGACGAATCCTTTATAGCTCGAATGAAGGCGCGCTGGATTGTCAACACACTTCGACCTGATCTCCAACGACAGTATTACTCAGACTTCGTACTGATGAATCTCCACAGCAGTGATACTCGATTACGCATGGTCAGTTTAAGGCGAGAACACGCGATTTCCGACGTTAGCAGCTCCCCTCTCCGAACGCATATCGGACAAGCATTGCTCGTCATAGGTTACGGCACGGGCGGTGTTGACTGGCGTTTACTTGCTCACCAAGAATCTCTGGGCGAGCACCCTTACACATGTGGTCAACGATTGGACGCTGATGACGATAACCCTCTGGCTGCATTGTCTGGATCGTGACCACATGCAGCGTTGATCAAACGACTTGTTGGAATTATGCATGGACTTTCTGAAGCTACTACGATCGTTGGAAGAGTTCGTCTATGAAGCGCTGCTCTGGCTGATCCTGGTGCCAAAGACACTGGCGAAGATTTTGTTGCGACCTCGCGCCATGACGGCTTATGCCGCAGCGGAGCTGGCGACGCCAGACGAGCGGCGCTATAACGAGGCCATCAGCCCACCGCTGCTGCTTGCACTGTGTGTCGTGATCGCGCAAGTCATCGACCTGGGCGTGCGCAATCAGGTTCAAATTGATGGGGGATCAATGGCGAGTGTGCTTCTCGCCTCGGAGCAGAATCTATTACTCTACCGAACCATTGCCTTTGGACTTTGGGCGCTTGCCGGTGCCGTCTATTTTCGGGTTCGATCAGGTGTATCGATCAGTCGCGAAAATTTGCGCGTGCCGTTCTATGAACAGTGCTACCTGGTTTCTCCGTTCGCCTTGCTGCTATCGGCCAGTATCTCGCTCGCCTCGGCCGACAGAACCAGCGCAACTGTCGGAGCGGTTTTGGCGC
>JAYVTP010000247.1:0-3320 GCA_043788685.1 Pseudolysobacter sp.
CGCCAGCCGAACGAAAAAAACTGCGCCTCGTCGAGCCAGGCGCTGAGCAGCAGGAAAGTCCCGCTCGAACACAGGAAACCGATCGGCGCACCGAGCTGCGGAAACATGCCGTACCACGAACGTTTTCCCGGGGGCGCGTTTTCCGTCGCAAGCAGGATCGCGCCGCCCCATTCGCCGCCGAGCCCCAGCCCCTGGCCGAACCGACACGACGCGAGCAGCAGCGGCGCAGCGATGCCGATCGCAGCGTAGGTCGGCAACAGGCCGATCAGCACGGTCGACACGCCCATCGTCAGCAACGCTGCGACGAGCGTCGCCTTGCGTCCGATGCGATCGCCGAAGTGGCCGAACAGCGCCGAGCCAAGCGGGCGCGCAAAAAACGCGAGCGCAAACGTCGCCAGCGATTGCAGTGTGGCCGACGCCGCATCGCCCGCCGGAAAAAACAGTTTCGGAAATACCAGCACTGCGGCGGTGGCGTAAATGTAGAAATCGAAAAACTCGATCGTGGTGCCGATCAGACTCGCGAACAATATGCGGCGCGTGGTGTTTGCAGCAGGTATGGCGTGGTCGCGGTTCGGCACGAAATAGTCGACGTTTGATGCGGCGAGATTGCTAACGAAATCGCACGATGAATCGAGGCATGATCGGTGCGTGTCGGGCGGTGGTGATCGCGATCAATCCTTGCCTGCTGATTCGGCGTCGATCTTCTTGTCGACGTCGTGTTGCTGTTGCAGCACTTGCGACTCGACCGCGCGCGACTTCTGCAACGCCTTGAGTTGGGCATCGGTCAGCAATGCATTTACCGCCGCACCGGGTTGTCCGGCTTGCGGTGCGGGTGTGGCGGGCGTTGTAGGAGTCGCCGCTGCCGCTGCAGTTTCGGCTGGCGGGTGCCGCGAGCATGCGCCAAGCGCGGCGACGGCCAGGAGTGAAATCAGCAGTAACGAAACAGGATGGCGCGACATGATGTGACTCCGACTCAACTTGGCGTAGAGTTTGCGCCAGTTTTGCCGATGCGAACAAGCGCAGGTTTTGCAGCGCGGCGGGGTTCGCTACGATTGCACGGCAACCGCGTTACACGGAGACAGCAATGAGCACAAATCCCACGCGCTGGCGGCTGGATGGCCAGACCGCACTAATCACCGGCGCGAGCAAGGGCATTGGCTTGGCGTGTGCGCGCGAGCTCGCCACGCTCGGCGCGGATGTGCTGCTGATCGCGCGCGACGAGCCGCATCTGGAACATGTTCGCGACGAACTCGCCGAGGAATTTCCATCGCGCGAATTTCATGCATTCGCCGCCGATGTCGGCGAACACGAGCAACGTCTGGAAATGTTCGACTGGATCAGCGATCTGGATGTCGAGCTCAGTTTGCTCGTCAACAATGCCGGCACCAATCAGACTAAACCGGCGCTCGAATATAGCGAAAACGAGGTTCGCCGCATCATCGATATCAACCTGATCGCGGCGTTTGAAATCAGCCGGCTGGCGCATCCGCATTTGGTCCAGCACAGCAATGCGGCGATCGTGAATATCGCCTCTGTTTCCGGCCTCACCCACGTGCGCACCGGTGCGCCGTATGGCATGACCAAGGCGGCGCTGACCCAGCTCACGCGCAACCTCGCCTGCGAGTGGGCGGAAGACGGCATTCGTGTCAACGCGGTCGCGCCGTGGTACATCCGCACGCAACGCACCGACGCGCCGTTGGCCGATCTGGACTACCTCGAAGAAGTGCTCGCGCGCACGCCGATGCAGCGGATCGGCGAGCCGGAAGAAGTCGCCGCGGCGGTAGCGTTTCTGTGCCTGCCCGCGTCGTCGTATGTGACTGGCGAATGCATTGCGGTTGACGGCGGATTTCTGCGCTACGGATTTTGAATCGTACACTGCGGCAACTTCGGCGCGTGTCTGGGCGTACGATATGCAGCGTTATAATCAACGTCGATTTCCGACACCGGAGACGGTCATGTCGAACACGATGTCATCGCGAAAAATCCGCATCTGCCTGAGCGTCGTACTGCTGGCGTTGCTCGGCAGCGGGCGTGTCGATGCCTTCGCGGTTTTTGCGTATACAAGTGGCAGCGAAACCCTGTACTCGAAGTGGGGCGACAACCACGCCGGAACGATCGGCGGCATCGTCACGTGGTCATTCATTCCGCCGGGCACAGCCGGTAGCGCGTATTGCGGCACGGCGTGTCCCGGCAGCTGCATGAGTTCGATCAATATGGAAAATTCGCCTGGTGGCGGATTTACTTCGGTGCCGCTCACATCGTTGGAACCGCAGATCACCGCGATGATGGCCGAGTGGTCGGCGGTCTCGGGCATCCAGTACGTCAAGGTCGGCGACAACGGCGTGGCGATCAACGATCCCACCGCGATAGCGCCGAATACCGGCCAGATTCGCATCGGCGTCTTCGCGTTTTCCAGCGGCGGCGGCGGCGTCGGTTACGCGCCGCCACCGAATGGCGGCAGCGGCGCGGGCGACATCATTCTCGATGCGAATTCGTACTATCAAAACTATGCATTGACCGAAGGTTCTGTCTTCGATCAGACCTATGCGCCGAACGATTTCCAGAGTCTGATCCTGCACGAACTTGGCCATGCGCTCGGCTTGGCGCATCCGGTTTACGACGGCACATGTCCGGTGATGCAACCGAATCCCGCCTGCGACGGAATCATCCATCGCCAGCTCGAAACGGACGATCGCAACGGTGCGATATTTCTCTACGACCGGATCTTCAGGAATGCTTTTGAATAAGCCGCCGAACGCAGCGCCGATGCTGCGGCGCGCCTCTGTTCAAACTCACGGGCAGGCCGCTATCAGACCGGCTTGATGCAGAACCGAACACACCGGTATCGTGGGTGCCTTGCAGGTTTTCGAGCTGCCACTGCTGCTCGTCGGGCAGCCGAGCGAATCGAGTAACTGGATCGCGCAGGCGTGTTGCCAACGTGGCCGATTCGGCGCGGCATACGCCACGCTCCGGCGCTATAGTCGGATAGGCCTCGCAATAGCCTATCGTGTGTAATCGGACGATTTATCCAGCTTCAACAGGAAAAATGTAGCCATGAATAATCCCTTGATTTTCGCTCTCGCATCGTGGCTCGGCTTCAGTATTGGTTGTGAGGTATTACTCCACATAGTTTTCAGCGCAATGGGACATGGCGGTCGTGGCGGTGGAGGAATTTCTATTTAGCTTGTAGCCTTTCTGATGTCAGCTCTGATGTGCGCCGTCATTACTGCGATTCCCGCTGCAGTTGCTGCCATTTTGTTTCAAGTTGGATCAATTTATTCCAAACGTGTTCAAACTCGCGAGAGCGCTTTCACTCTCGG
>JAYVTP010000248.1:0-12921 GCA_043788685.1 Pseudolysobacter sp.
GCGGCAGCAATTTCGCCGAGCTGCGCGAACTGCGGGCACAATGCATCGGCGCGCTGTTCCAATACTTTTGCGCGTGCCTCGACTTTGGTTTCGATGTCGCGGCCCATGCGATCCGCGCGCGCTTCGAGTTCCTTTATCGCAGCATCATCGCCCGACAACGCGATTCGCACTGCATCCGCCGTCACTTGCGAAATCAGCGTCGGCAACATTGCCTCGACCGAACTCTCGACTAGCTGACCGATATCGGCGTCGGTCCAGCCCGAGCCTTGAATGCGTGAGTCGATGCCACGGCGCAATTCATCGCGCGCAAACGCGAGGCGCCTGTGCAACATTTCCTGTTGTTTGGCATCCGTGGCCGTGAGCGCAACGGCCACGGATTCGATCGCGTCGAACGCGATATCTGCCGCGTCCAGGCCGATCTCTTTCACTTGCGCGAGCAGGCGGCGCGTACCCGATTCCAGATCGGCGATGCGCTTCTGATCCGCCGCTGACAGCGCTTGTTCCTGCCCGTCGACGAACAAACGGCCTTGGCGCAACTCGATCGTGCGCGGCTTGACGTTCGTACTCGTGAACGACAGTGCCTTGTCGCTGAAATTGAAATTGTAGTCGCTGTGCACACTGCAGGAATGCGTGGCATCGTGCGCAAATAGCGGCGATGCAAACAGCAGCGTGGAAGTAACGGCCAGAGCAGAAATGATTTTCATGTAGGCACCTATCGCGCAACGGGAGGGAACGGAGCTACCCGATCTGATGCACTTCCTGTCGATTTGGTTTAATGCGCGCGTGTGCCGGAGGTCGCGACAAGAAAAGACATGACGTGATTGCGATTGACCGCCCATGCACGGCGCGCTTGCGGCGGGCAGCGGCAAGCCTGAAAATCAGCAGATGAACAAATCCAGACAATATGACATTCAGATAGCGGTAGCGACGCGTTTCATCGACGATCAATCCGCGCCCGACGACAACCGCTATGTTTTCACCTACACCATCACGATTCGCAATGCGGGCGATGTTCCGGCGCGCCTGCTCGCGCGCCACTGGATCATCACCGATGGCAACGGCAAGGTGCAGGAAGTTCGCGGCGACGGCGTGATCGGCGAACAGCCGTGGATGCGGCCCGGCGAAAACTTTCAGTACACCTCCGGCGCGATTCTCGAAACTTCGGTCGGCACGATGCAGGGCAGCTACCAGATGCTGGCCGACGACGGCACGCATTTCGATGCACCGATTTCCGCGTTCACGTTGTCGATTCCGCGGACTCTGCACTAGTGGCGACGTATGCCATCGGTGATGTGCAAGGTTGCTACGACGAACTCGCCCGGCTGATCGACAAGCTCAAGTTCGATGTGGCGCGCGATGCCTTGTGGTTCTGCGGCGACCTGGTCAATCGCGGTGGACAGTCGCTGGAAGTGCTGCGGCTGATACGCAGCATCGGCGCCAGCGCCACCGTCGTACTGGGTAATCACGACCTCAGCCTGCTCGCGATCGCCGAACGCAAACCATCCGAACAAAACAAGCTCAGCGATGAACTGCGCGCCGTGCTCGACGCGCCGGATCGCGATGCGCTGCTGCTGTGGTTGCGCACGCGCAAGCTGCTGCATGTCGATCACGAACTCGGCTTTCTGATGGTGCATGCCGGCCTCGCGCCGGGCTGGAGCGTGCATGACGCCGAAGCCGCCGCGCACGGCGTGGAAACGCGCCTGCACGGGCCGAATTATCGACGTCTGCTGAAAGTGATGTACGGCAACAAACCGGACGTCTGGACGTCCAAACTGCGCGGCAACGATCGCGTGCGTGCGAGCATCAATGTGCTTACGCGCATGCGATTTTGCGATATGCGCGGCAAGCTCGCGTTTCGCGATAAAGGCGCGCCCGGCACGCAACAGCCGGGTTATTATCCGTGGTTCAGCGTGCCCGGCATGGTCAAGCGCGAACTGCGCATCGTCTGCGGGCACTGGTCGACGCTCGGACTGTTTCGCGGTCTCGGCGTTTACGCGATCGACACCGGCTGCGTATGGGGCGGTGCGCTGACGGCAATTCGTCTGGATGATGACGAGCCACGGTTGATCAGCGTGAAGTCGACACGCCCACGCATCGCCGATCTGGGCGATTGACCCGCTCGATTATACAAAGATAATTCTTTACTTTTTAGCGTAATCCACAAAACTGAAACTGTATTTGTGCTGCGCATCGGACGGATGTTTGATGCGCGAAGTTTCAGTCCATTCCGTCGGGTCGAATGCTGGAAAAAAAGTATCGGGATTGGCCGCTTCGGTATCGATCCAGGTCAGATACAAACGCGTTGCGCGCGGCAGGGCCAGCGCATAAATTTCGCCGCCACCGATCACCATGAGTTCATCGCCATCCGCGCATGCGGTTATCGCGGCGTCCAGTGAGCTCACAACTTCCTGATCGGCATATGGCGCTTCCGGTTGGCGCGTCAGCACCATATTGCGCCGTCCGGGCAACGCACGGCCAATCGACAGCGCGGTCTTGCGACCCATCAAGATCGGCTTGCCGAGAGTCAGCGCCTTGAAGCGTTTCAGATCAGCAGGCAGATGCCACGGCATGTCGCCATCACGACCGATCGCGTGATGGCGATCCAGTGCGGCGATCAATGCGACGCGTGGATTTCCGTCGCTCGGCGTGTCTGCATTGGTCATGCCTGCACATCGAAATCGCAGCCGGTTTTGCTGCGCACGTCATCCACACTCACGCCGGGATGCAGCTCTTTCAGCACGAGTCCGCCGCCGGGTTTTACCTCGAACACACATAGGTCGGTGATGATCATGCTGACCACGCCCTTGCCCGTGATCGGCAGATCGCATTGCTTGAGAATTTTTGGACTGCCGTCTTTCGCGCAATGTTCCATCAGCACAATCACGCGCCGCACGCCGGACACCAAATCCATCGCGCCGCCCGGCCCTTTCACCATTTTGCCGGGCACCATCCAGTTGGCGATGTCGCCGTTGTCGGCGACTTCGAGCGCGCCGAGTATGGACAGATCGATATGCCCGCCGCGAATCATCGCGAACGAATCCGCACTCGAAAAATAGCTCGATCCCGCAATGCTCGTGATGGTCTGCTTGCCGGCGTTGATGAGATCAGGATCGACTTTGTCTTCGGTCGGAAACGGGCCGATACCGAGCAGACCGTTTTCGGATTGCAGGGTGACGCTGATGTTGTCGGGAATGAAATTCGCCACCAAGGTCGGAATGCCGATGCCGAGGTTGACGTAATAACCGTCGCGCAATTCCTGCGCCGCGCGCTTCGCCATCAGGTCGCGAATCGGCGAATCTTTTTTCGACGCAGCGGCGCCAGTGACGGTGCGGAACTCGATGCGCTTCTGATAATCGCGGCCCTGGATGATTCGGTCAATATAAATGCCAGGCGTGTGGATCTGATCGGGATCGAGCTCGCCGACTTCGACCAGATGCTCGACCTCGGCGACCGTGATCTTGCCGCAGGTCGCAATCATCGGATTGAAGTTGCGCGCGGTCTTGTTGTAGATCAGGTTGCCGGACTTGTCGCCTTTCCATGCCTTGACGATGGCGACCTCGGCATGGATGGCTTCTTCGAGCACATAATCATGCTCGCCGAAACGCTTGGTTTCCTTGCCTTCGGCGAGTTTGGTGCCGAACGCGGTGCGTGTGTAGAAACCAGGAATTCCGGCGCCGCCCGCACGCAATTTTTCGGCGAGTGTGCCTTGCGGCGTGAGCACGAGCTCGAGTTCGCCGGCCAGCACCTGGCGCTCGAATTCCTTGTTCTCGCCGACGTAGGAAGCGATGACTTTTTTCACTTGCCGCGTCTTCAATAGCGGGCCCATGCCGAAGTCGTCGACACCGGCATTATTGCCGACGATGGTGAGGCCTTTCACGCCGCTATCGACCAGCGCCTGGATGAGGTTTTCGGGAATGCCGCACAGGCCAAAACCACCGGCGGCGAGGGTCATGTCATCGTGCAGCAATCCATCGAGCGCGGACGTGGCATCGGCATAGACTTTCTTCATGGCAGTTCCTGATTGAATAGCGGGATTCGGCAAGCGCGACTTGGCTCAGCGGCGCGACAAGGCGTATGCTGCGCGTCGCGGCTCATGCAAAATTGTAGCATCGCGATTCGCTGGAGGCGCTGACACTTTGGTACAGAGGTGTCAGACCGCCATCGGTGCGGTCATTGCGGCATGATGCCGATATCCGATTAGCGAAAAATCGGAAGGTTCGATTTTCTCCAGCCATTCGGGTTCGTATTTTCCAGTCATACGGAAGTCCGGCACACGTTCGGAAATCTGCAACTGCGGACTCGGCAACGGTGCGCGCGTGAGCTGCTCGCGCAGCATCGGCAAATGGCTTTCGTAGATGTGCGCATCGCCGATGAAATAGGTGAACCAGCGCGGTGTGTAACCGGTCAGGCGTCCTACCAGATGCAGCAAAGCCGCGCCTTCGGTGAGATTGAAGCCGGTACCGAGACCGACATCGTTCGAGCGGATATACAGGCACAATGAAATTTCGCGAGATACGACATTCGGCAGAAACTGATACAACAGATGACACGGCGGCAGCGCCATCTGATCGAGCTCGGCGCAGTTCCAGCCGTGGAAAAGAATGCGTCGATCAGATGGATTTTCGATGATCGTATCGAGGCATCGGCGCAACTGATCGATGGCCTTGTACAGCAGGATTTTTTCACCGCCGTTTTCCGCGTAACGCGCGATGATCGCAAAACCGCGCTGCTGCGCATCGGCGATCTGCGCGAGGTTGTTCGCATCGAGTAATTTATACGCCGGCCATTGCCGCCACTGGACGCCGTAGATATCGCCGAGATCGTCAGCACCAATGCGATACGGATTGTTCAGCCACTGCGAATTTTCGTTGGCGTTCTGATCCCACACCTTGCAGCCAAGTGCACGAAACTCGGCAGCGCTGCGCGAGGCGCGCAGAAATCCCACAAGCTCGCCAATCGCCGATTTGAACGCCAGCCGACGTGTCGTGATCGCTGGAAATCCCTGTTGCAAATCGAAGCGCAACATCGCGCCGGGCATGCTGATGCTGCGCACACCGGTACGATTTTCTTGCCAGCTGCCGCTGTCGAGAATCGTTTGAACGAGATCGAGATACTGTTGCATGCGACGGCTCGAAGAATGGGTTTTGCTACGCGGCGCTGGCTTGCGCCACGCCCGGATACGCCACCGGCGCGCGGCGCGACAACCACAGCAAGACGATGCCCGTCACGATCAGCGGCAACGACAAAAGCTGGCCCATCGTGAGCCAGTCGAACGCGAGATAACCGAGCTGGATATCCGGCTCGCGCACAAATTCGACGCCGAAACGGAACAATCCGTACAGCAACGCAAACACCCCGGACACCGCATAACGCGGCCGCGGCTTGCGTGAAAAAATCACGAGCACCGTGAACAGCACGACGCCTTCAAGCAGAAATTCGTAGAGCTGCGACGGATGCCGCGCCTCGGCATTCAATTGCCCGGCCAGATACATTTGATACAGATCTTCGCGAGTTTTGCCGAGCGATTCGAGCGCGCGCGGAAAAATCATGCCCCACGGCAAATCGGTGTGGCGGCCCCACAATTCGCCGCCGATAAAATTGCCGAGGCGACCAAGACCGAGGCCGATCGGAATCAGCGGCGCGACAAAATCGATCGTGTCGAAAAATTTTATGCCGTTGCGGTGCGACCAGACCGCACCGGCCAGAAGCACGCCGAGCAAGCCGCCATGAAACGACATGCCGCCTTCCCAGATGCGGAAGATCATCAGCGGATCGTGCAGGAGATCGGCGAAACCATAAAACAGCACATAACCGATGCGACCGCCGAGGATCACCCCGAGCATCACGTAAAACGCCATGTCGGAAAACTGCTCGTAGGACACCGGCAAACGCCCTGCCGTGCGGCGGCGGTTGCCGAGCCAGCCGGCCAGCAAAAACCCGAGCAGATACATCAGGCCGTACCAATGAATGCTGATCGGCCCGAGCGAAATCGCAATCGGATTGATGTCGTGGAAATAATGCATGAGTAATCCGGGTCGGACGCGATTTAACCGCGAATGGTGCGATGGTCGGGGCGCATTATGCCGGCAATACGCGGCAAATGAATCCTTTCAGATAATCGGTTTCGATGATCGCCGGATGTACCGGATGATCCGGCGCCTGCTGCAATTGCATCAGTACCTGCACTTGGCGATCCAGATGGCGCGCACCCTGCTGCACGGCTTCGAGCAAGGTCGTGCGCGACATGTGATACGAGCATGAACACGTCACCAGGATGCCGTCCTTCGCCAGCAACTGCATCGCCATTTCGTTGATGCGCCGATACGCGAGCCGGCCTTCGGCGAAATCCTTCTTTCGCTTCACGAACGCGGGCGGATCGAGAATGATCACATCGAAACGTTCGCGTTGTTCGCGCAGCCGCTTGAGCTCGTCGAACGCATCGGCCTTGTGCGCGGTGACGCGATCGCTGAGTCCATTCGCTGCGGCGTTGCGCGTGATCGCATCCACCGCGCTGGCGGACGCATCGACACAAACCACGTCGCTCGCACCCATTGCGGCGGCGCGCAAACCCCAGCCGCCGAGATAGCTGAACATGTCGAGCACGCGCTTGCCCGCCACGAACGGCGCGAGCTGATCGCGGTTCGCGCGCTGGTCATAAAACCAGCCGGTTTTCTGGCCGTCGATCGGATCGATCTGGAAATCCAGCCCGCCTTCGCGTGCGATCACCGGATGGGTGATTTCGCCGAACGCGATTTCGGTGTAGTCCGGCAGGCTTTCCATCGTGCGTGCGCCGGAATCGTTTTTCCAGACCATCGCCGCCGGCTTGATAACCTTGAGCACGGCAGCGGCGATATCGTCCTTGAGCCGCTCGGTGCCGGCGGTGGTGGTCTGACCGACAATCACATCGCCGTAGCGATCCAGCACCAAGCCCGGCAAGCCATCCGACTCGCCATAAAACAATCGGTAATACGGTTCGGAATACAGACGCTCGCGCAAACCCAGCGCCACGCGCAGGCGATGCACGAGCAGTGAGCGATCCACCGCGTGTTCGATGCCACGCACGATCAGGCGCGCGCAGATCAGCGAATTCGGATTGATGTAACCGATGCCGATCGGATGCTGTTGCGAATCGCAGATCACGCAGATTTCGCCCGGCGTGAATGCGCTCAACGGCGAACGCTGCACGTCGACTTCGTTGGAAAACACCCACAGGTGGCCCGCACGCAAACGCGCATCCTCGCCGCGCTTGAGGATCAGCGCGGGATATTCGATGGCGTCGCCGGTTTCATCGGCAGGATTTGGTTCGGGAGACAGATCGGGCACGGCGCGTCGCCTTGGTTATGGCCGGTCACGGTAGCGGACTGCGGCGATGCGGGCAACCTGATTCAACAGGCGAGCATTTATAAACTTCTCATCTTTTGCACCAAGCTTGAACGAGTTATGCGGCAACTTGCCAACCCGGAAAGACCAGCACAGCCGGATGGCAATGCAGCGCGTTAGCCAATGTCTTCGCGCGTTCGACGCCAAGGTTGACACGCCCGGTTTCGAGACCGGAAATGGTAGTTTGGGGAATGCCGCAAAGCTCGGAGAGCCGAGCTTGAGTAAGACCTTGCAGCTCGCGAATGATCCGCACCGATTCTCCGGCCGACACATCGACGCGCTTCTTGGCTGGAACAAAGTTACGCATATTCAGGATCTCCGATAGTCATGCGGCGTCACTCGGACAACACGAACGAGCAAAACGTCCGCAACGATTTGATAGATAACTCGCCATTGCTCATTAAGTCGGGAGGAGCGGAAGCCTTTCCATTCACCTGACAAAGCCTCATCGTGAAAGCCCGTGATGGCGCGGAGCCCTTGTGGCCCGGAGAGCATGGCAATGTCCTTCCACTTTTCGTAGCGTTTCAAGATTTCCAGCGGAACGCGATGAGCAGAAAGCTCTTTATCCACGCCTCGGTGTTCTTCGATTCGCCACATGACCTATTGTGACTAGTACATATAAGTACTGTCAAGAGATCATTGATCGCCCAACTGTCAGCGAGATTTCATTTTGGAGAGATCGCAATTCTGCTTTCATGAGGTGACTGCGCGTAGAAGGAGCTTTCTTGTTTCATAGCTTTGCGCGCTGAAATGATTCGAATAACGCCACCACCATCGCGCTCACAGTGGCAAACGAGGAGGAGATGAGCGCCGCGCTGCAACAGCAGATGGATCGCATCTCCAAGCTACCCAAGACCCGGCAGCGCTTCGTCATGCAGGTCATCGACTCGGTGATCGCACAAGCCAACCGCTAAGGGGAAAGCAGAAATGCGAAGCCCGGCGCGAGGCCGGGCTTGAGAGAATGTTGCTTTGTATACATTGCCGTTAGCCCACCGAACCAGCCCGGTTGATTTCTGACTCCATTCATTCACGATGAACGTTGCAATACAAGACACGGCCCCGGCCTTCCGTGAATGATGCAATACAAGACGCGACCCCGGCCTTCCGCAAGACGCGACCCCGGCCTTCCGCGATGAATGTTGCAATAAAAGACGCGACGCCAGCCCTCCCGTTCAAGCGGATCCGCCGTGTGTTCTGGATTGGCCGATCAATTGCAGTTTGTCTGCACAATGTTGCCGTACTTGTTGGATACACAGTTTACAGATTGTTGTTGCGGCACGGACTGAATGTATACAGTCTGCGGTTGCCGCGCAGTGACGCTCTGGGTGTAGGCTGACCACTCTGCAATACGATTCTGGGAGTCCCTTTGTGCAAGCTCGACTGCTTGTGCTTGCCGTTGCTGATCGGCGATTGCTGAGGCCTGCCTAACCTTATTTTCGGCAAGCTTTGCGTCGCGGCTGATTTCATATCTTTTTTGTGCGAACTCGCCGTAGGTGATCTTTTGTTGGTACAACGAAACGATCAATTCACTCACTCGGCCCGAAACCTCATGATGCAGTGATTTTATGATATCAAGGTTTGCAGCTGATATTTGGTCGTTTGCTTGCAGCACGCTCTCCAAAAAATTATCGTCACGATGAATGCACTCCTCCCGAAGTTTTGCCCATGTTCGGATTGCTCCAAGTTCATCGCCAGAGGAAAACTTATTATTAGCGGCTACCTCAAACGTTGGCGCAGATTCCGAAGAAGCACGGGAAAGCTCTACTTTGTCGCGTATCGGATCAAGTGCTGGCGTTTCGTAACTGGCCTTGCACTGCATCGTCAGCGCGTTCGAGCGTGATTGCATATCGACGTTGTGCGATGCCACTTCTTGGGCTCGCGTTTGTTGGCCACCACCGTTGTTGTAGCCAGCCGTGCCAGGAAGGCAATCCGCCCACTTCACGCCCATTGCGCAATCCGCTGGATGATGAGCAAACCCTGGCCCCACCGCACTGCACCCGGCAGCACCCACTACAAAACTGCACGCGATAACGCGCGCCATAGTTTGCATGTTCATTCCCTATTCCCTATGTACGCCGGCACGGATCGCGCCTTCGCAAATTTGCATCGCGCCGCGCGTGCGGGCAACCACGCAAAATGCGCCAGCCATACAGGCGAATTCCGCTGAAAAATTTTTCGCGTAAAACGAATCGTCAGGGTACCGTCTTATACTGCAACATTCGTGGAAATCGCGGGGTCGCGTCTTGTATTGCGACATTCTCGCTGTTGTCCCGTCGGCAAACGTCGCGAAACATCAGTCCACGCAAGTGCGCTAGTGGGAACATAGATCGCTATCGGTACACCTCGAACCGCGTAATCCAGCCCAGAGACACTCCGACTATTTGCCGGACTGCCGCGCCAACGTCTCCGCGCCCGCGCGTGGGGCGTTGTCCATGAAACCCAGCGCGTGGCACCACTTGATCACGCGTACGCCGGCACGGGCCTGCTCGTCGCGGATTTGCGCACGGAACGACGGCATCTTGCTCCAGTGGATTTTCGGGCGGTAGTGATGCTCGGCGTGGTGGCCGTTGTACAGCCACAGCCAGTTGTAGAGTTTGTTGTAGGTGCTGACGCCCCACGCGATCGGTTTGTCGGGATCGCCCTTGTAGTGCTCGTAGAAACCGTTCAGCGAGGACAGGCAATGGCCGAAATAATAGAACGGCACGAGTACCAGAAATGCGCGCCAGTCCCAGATCGCACAGGCCAGATATACCGCCAACATGATGCCGATCTCGCGCCAGATCCAGCGCGCTTTCTCGGGATGTTTTTCCTTGAGGCGCGTGTAGACCTCGCCGATGTCGTCGCGGAAATAACTGCAGAATGTATAGGTCCAGACGCTTTCCGGCTCGCCGTTCTTGCCACGACGATAGATCGATAACGGATCGATCGTGGTGCCGTTTTCGCCGATCCTGTCCATGTTGCCGACGTGATGGCGCAGGTGCACGTGGTGGTAGAACTCTTGCGAGAAACCGTCCGTGACGGATAACAGAATACTGTAGGCGCGATTCAGCCACGCCCATTGGAAGAACGGGTTATGGATGAAGTTGTGGCTGGTACCGTTGATGCTCCACGAAATGCTGATCGAATAAATCAGCCCGAGCACGATGAATACCGGCCACGACAAATTATGGAAATCGAAAAAAATGAACGCAAGAAACGCGGCATGCGCGATCCCGAGAAACGCGGGATAGGCATCCCAGGCGGTGTAGGCAAAAAAGGATTTGCGAGTGGACATGGCGACAACACTGCGGTGAGGAAAGCAAAGCGCCGACGCGACGCAACCGCCATGATAAACCGCGCAACCTTTGATCGGCCTCAAATATGCCAGCGACGCAAAATTTTCTGACGCGTTCAGCGGGCATGGCGCGCCAGCCTGAACCGTTACCGCGCGGTGCCTTTTGCCTGCACGTAGGGCGAAAGCAAATCAAAAGGTTGAATCCCTAGACTACGCGAACTTTTACCGTGGAAAGGATTGCACCGTGCTCGACTGGAACATCCTCTGCGATTTCGACGGAACCATCGCACTCAAAGATATTACCGACTCGCTGCTCGAACGGTTTGCGCGTCCGGGCTGGGAAACGCTCGAAAACGCATGGCGCTCCGGCAAGCTCGGTTCGCGCGAATGCATGGGCGGCCAAGTCGCCTTGCTCGATGCGAGCCAAGCCGAAATCGATGCGCACCTGGCGAGCATGGAAATCGATCCGATGTTCCCGGCGTTTGTCGTCGCCGCCAAAGCCGCGGGCATTTCGATCACGATCGTCAGCGATGGTTTGGATTATGCGATCAGCAAAATCCTCGCACGCTACGATCTCGCCGATCTGCCGATCATCGCGAATCATTTCGAGCCGGAAGGCGCACGCGAATGGTCGCTGAAATTCCCCTACTCCAGCCCGAGTTGCTCGGTGTCGAGCGGCAATTGCAAATGCGCCTGCGTCAGCCGCGCGCGCAAGCCGCCGCACAATATCCTGCTGATCGGCGATGGCGCTTCGGACTTCTGCGCGGCCGACGCGGTCGACCACGTGTTCGCGAAAGCGCGCCTGATCGATCACTGCACATCGGCCGGTATTCCACATACGCCGATCGCCGGTTTCGCCGAAGCGCTGGCGTTGCTGCCGGCGCTGATCGCCGGTCGCCTGACCCAGTTTTCTTCTCTCAATGTAATCCAGGATATTTCTTCCAATGCGTGATTCCGAGCTTCTGGCCGACGAGGCCAAATATTGTTCTTTCGGCGATACCGTTCACTATTCCGATCCGCCAAAAATCTTCACGCGCGCCGAAGGCAGCTATCTGTACGACAGCGCCGGCACCGAATTCCTCGATCTGCAGATGTGGTATTCGGCGGTCAATTTCGGTTACTCGAACGAGCGCCTGAACAACGTTCTGAAACAGCAGATCGATATCTTGCCGCAAGTTGCGAGCCAGTATCTGCATCCGACCAAGATCGAGCTGGCCAAGATCGTGGCCGAAGACGCGAAGAAAAAATGGGGGCTTGATGGTCGCGTGCATTTCAACGTCGGTGGTTCGCAATCGGTTGAGGATTCGCTGAAGATCGTGCGCAACGCGAAAGGCGGCAAGAGCCTGATGTTCGCGTTTGAGGGTGGTTATCACGGCCGCACGCTCGGCGCTTCGGCGATCACGTCGTCGTATCGTTATCGCCGTCGTTATGGCCATTTCGATCGCGCCCAGTTCATTGAATTTCCGTATCACTTCCGCGGCCCGAAAGGCATGTCGAAAGAGGAATATGGCGAGTTCTGCGTGGCCAAGTTCGAGCGCCTGTTCGAAACCGAATACAACGGCGTGTGGGATCCGAAAGCCGGCCAGTGCGAATACGCCGCGTTCTACGTCGAGCCGATTCAGGGCACCGGCGGTTATGTGATTCCGCCGCCGAATTTCTTCAAGGGTCTGAAGCGTGTGCTCGACAAGTTCGGCATCCTCATGGTGGTCGACGAAATCCAGATGGGTTTCTTTCGCACCGGCAAGCTCTGGTCGATCGAACATTTCGGCGTGACACCGGATGTGCTGGTGTTCGGCAAGGCGCTGACCAACGGCCTGAACCCGCTCGCCGGCATCTGGGCGCGCGAAGAACTGATCAATCCGACGATCTTCCCGCCGGGCTCCACGCACTCCACGTTTGCGTCCAATCCGCTGGGCACCGCCGTAGGGCTGGAAACGATGAAGATGCTGGCCGAAACTGATTATGAAGCAATGGTCATGTCCAAGGGCGCGCACTTTCTTGCCGGGCTGCAAGATCTGCAGCAACGTCACAAGGAAATCGGCGACGTCGATGGTTTGGGTCTCGCGTTGCGCGGCGAAATCTGCGAGGCGGATGGTTTCACGCCGAACAAGAAACTGCTCGACAAGATGACCGATCTTGGTCTCGCTGGCGAACTCGAACACAACGGCAAGAAGATGGGCCTCGTGCTCGATGTCGGGGGTTATTACAAGAACGTCATCACGTTCGCACCGTCGCTGCATATCAGCACGGAAGAAATCGATCTGGGC
>JAYVTP010000249.1:0-2785 GCA_043788685.1 Pseudolysobacter sp.
TTGTGGGCCGAGGTCAATCGGGACGTTCCGCATGACTGATCAACTAGCCGCCACGCTCGCGCACCTGCGTGCGCTGGTCGCTTGCAATACACAGAATCCGCCGCGCGCGATCGGCATGGATGGCATCTTCGATTACCTGCGCTCGGTGCTGCCGGGGTTTCGTATCGAGGTGATCGATCACGGCGCCGGCGCCGTGAGCATGCTCGCTGTGCGCGGCACGCCCGACCTGCTGTTCAATTTCCACCTCGACACCGTGCCGCGTTCGCCGGCATGGACCCATGATCCGCACGATCTGCTTATCACCGCGGATCGCGCCATCGGCCTGGGCGCCTGCGACATCAAAGGCGCAGCGGCGTGCATGCTCGCTGCTATCGCGCGCAGCAAAGGCGGTGCCGCGTTGCTGTTTTCCAGCGACGAAGAAGCCAATGATGCGCGTTGCATCGCCGCGTTTCTCGCACGCGAGCACGGCTTCGCGCGTGTCGTCGTGGCCGAGCCGACCGAGGTGCACGCGGTGCTCGCGCATCGTGGCATCGGCTCGGTGCTCATGCGCTTCCAGGGCAATACCGGGCACGCCTCCGGCGAACGTGCCTTGCATGACAGCGCGTTGCATCAGGCCATACGCTGGGGCCAGCGCGCGCTGGATTTTGTCGAGGCGCAGCAGCACGCACGCTTCGGTGGATTGTCCGGATTGCGTTTTAATATCGGGCGCATCGAAGGCGGCATCAAAGCCAACATGATCGCGCCGTCGGCGGATGTGCGTTTCGGTTTTCGCCCGCTGCCGTCGCAAGGTATTGATGAATTGCTGGACGTGTTTCGCGGCCTGGCCGGCGAGACCGAACTTGCGCATTTTGAAGCAACATTTCGTGGGCCGCCATTGCCTGCCGGTGATATCGCCCACGCCGAATCGCGTCGACTCGAAGCGCGCGATCTGGCCGATGAACTCGAATTGCCGATCGGCAATGCGGTGGATTTCTGGACCGAAGCCTCGCTGTTTTCCGCCGCCGGTTTGACCGCGCTGGTGTACGGTCCGGGCAACATCGCGCAGGCGCACACTGCCGACGAATGGGTGGCACTCGATCAACTGCAGCAGGTCACCGCAAGCTATCAAAGGATTATCGATCATGGACGCGCATAAACACACGCGCTCGACCATCGTGCGGCTGCTCAGCAGCATGGCCAGCGCGAAGGAAATCCAGCAATACCTCAAGCGTTTCTCGCAGCTCGATGCCTCGCGCTTTGCCGTGGTCAAGGTCGGTGGCGCGGTGCTCAAGGACGATCTGGAAAACCTCACGTCATCACTGGCTTTTTTGCAGCAAGTCGGCCTCACTCCGATCGTGATCCACGGCGCCGGCCCGCAGCTCAACGAAGAGCTCACCGACGCCGGCATCAAGACTCCGATCGTCGATGGTTTGCGCGTGACTTCGCCCGAAGCACTGGCGGTCGTGCGCGGCGTGTTCCAGCAGGAAAACCTGAAACTGGTCGAGGCCTTACAACAAACGGGATCGCGGGCGACCTCCGTGATCAGTGGCGTGTTCGAGGCGGAGTTTTTGAATCGACGCAAATTCGGTCTGGTCGGCAAAGTCACGCGCGTCAACCTCGCGCCGATCGAAGCCAGCCTCAAGGCCAGCTCGATTCCGGTCATCGCCAGCCTCGGCGAAACGCTTGGCGGGCAAATTCTCAACATCAACGCCGACTTCGCCGCGAACGAACTCGTGGTCAAGCTCAAGCCGTACAAGATCATTTTTCTTAGCGGCACCGGCGGCCTGCTCGATGGCCAACAAAACGTGATTGATTCGATCAACCTCAGCACCGAATACGAAGCGCTGATGCAACAACCGTGGTTGCATTCGGGCATGCGTTTGAAGATCGAACAGATCCACGATCTGCTCGACAAATTGCCGCTGTCGTCATCGGTATCGATCACCAAACCGGAAGAACTCGCCAAGGAATTGTTCACGCATCGCGGCTCCGGCACGTTGCTGCGACGCGGCGAAAAAATCCGTCGTGTGACGCGCTGGAAGCAGCTCGACCTGGACAAGCTCAAGCACCTGATCGAGTCCGGTTTCCGGCGCAAGCTGTTGCCGGATTATTTCAAGCGCACCGAACTGCATCGCGCCTATGTCAGCGAAAAATATCGCGCCGCGCTGTTGCTGACAATGGAAAACGGCATCGCTCATCTGGATAAATTCGCCGTTGCCGACGATGCGCAAGGCGAAGGTCTTGGTCGCGCGGCATGGCAGGTGATGCGCGATGAAAATCCGCGGCTGTTCTGGCGCGCTCGCGCCGACAATCCGGTCAACGAGTTCTATTTCGAAGAAGCCGACGGCTGCATCAAGGGCGAGCAATGGAACGTGTTCTGGTATGGCGTCACCGACTTCGCCGAAATTGCGTGGTGCGTCGAACATTGTCGAACGCGCCCGGCCACGTTGAAGGGATGAGCATGACGCCAAATGTCACAGTCGGCATCGTCGGCGCGCGCGGTTACGTCGGGGTCGAGTTGATCCGACTGATCGCCGCACATCCTGTTCTGGAGTTGGTGTTTGTGAGTTCGCGTGAGCTCGTCGGCGAGCCGGTTGCTGCCAGCGTGTCCGAATTTTTCGGAGCGCTGGTCTACGAAACTCTCGACGCGGAAGCCGTCGTCGAACGTGGTGCGGACGTGGTCATCCTTGCTTTGCCGAACGGCAAGGCGCACGACTATGTGACCGCGCTGGAACGTGCCGCGCCGCAAACGCTGATTATCGATCTGAGTGCGGATTATCGCTTCGATTCGACATGGTTCTACGGC
>JAYVTP010000250.1:0-2479 GCA_043788685.1 Pseudolysobacter sp.
GATATGGATGGTCAAGCCGAGCAGGCAAACGGGGGCGTCCTCGTCGGCTTGCGCCATCGACGAAAACTGCAGGTTGCCGGCGTCGACCACGGTCACCGATCCGCTGCCTTCGACCTCGAGCGTGTTGTCGGGGCGGATGAACGCGGCGGTATCTTCATCCAGGCCGATGCCGACCGCATACGGATTGTAGGCGAGCGCGGCGAGCAGCCGACCGAGCCGATCGCGCTGGCGAAAATGCTGGTCGATCACGAAGCGGTTGGTCAGACCGAGACCCGGCGCGAGACGCACGCTACCGGCGGTCGGCGATGAGCCTTCCTTGCCGAACGCGATCATGTGCTCGCTCAAAATACTCGCGCCCGCGCTAGTACCGCCAACGTGCACGCCGCTGGCGTTACGCGCGCGGATTAGTTGCGCGATCGGCGTGCCACCAAGCATGGTCGAAAGACGCAGCTGGTTGCCGCCCGTGAAAAAAATCCCGCTGGCCTCACCGATGCGCTGCAGGCGATTGCGCTCTTCGGCATCGCGACGCGTGTCGAAATCCAGCGCAGTGACCCTTCCGACACCAAGCTCGGTGAAAATGCTTTCGTAGCGTGAACCGGTATCGCTGAGCTGGCTCGCGGTCGGGATCACGACGATATCGGCATCCGCACCGCCGCACAGCGCGACAAAACGCTCGAGGATGCGCGGATCGTTTTCTTTTTCCTCGGCGCCGCCAATGGGAACGATCCACCCTCGTTGCTCACCGTCGGGGATTCTGCTGGGACTCATGATCTACTCGTGTTGTTGCATCGAATGTTGCATATCAACACGGATGGTCTGGTTACTGCAACGGCTTCGATCTAGTCGGAGAAAATCTGCGGCGGATTTTTTCGTTCACCATTCCAGCCGCCACGAAAACGACGAACTACTTGGAAGCCTGTCGCCGCATTTCATCCAGCGCGGCGCGCGCGAGAAATCCGGATCGACTTTCACCGTGACGCTTGGCGTATTGATCGATGGCAGTCAGTACACGGCGCGGCAATGTGATATTGACGCGCTCTGCACCACCATCGAATTGCGAAATATCCACATCCACCACACCCCAAATCCAGCCTTTGAATTCGCGGTTTTTCTGATGCTGAGTCAAGGGTTTCGCCAGCGGAATGGTTCCACCGTCTTCCAATGTTGTGCTTATCCACAACTCGATGGCTTCACGCGCCTGCACGAACGCCTCATCCAGCGTATCTCCGGCGGAAAAACAGCCAGGAAGATCGGGCACGGCAACGCCGAATACGTGCTTCTTGTCACCGGGTTCAATAGCAATCGGAAATTTCATTTGCTTGCCTGCTTGATGCTCGCCAATTTGAAAATGCTGCTGACCAGGCCTTTACCCAAATCCTTGCGCGGATGTGGCACGCTGATATGCGCGGGTTTGCCTGGGTCCGTGTAGACATGGTGCGAGCCTTTTACGCCACGCAAAATCCATCCGTCTTTGAGTGGATATTTGATGAGATCAGCTCTATTCATCGTGTGTATGATACACACCCGGTGTTGGCAGTGGTAGGACGTCAACACATGACCATGTAAATCCACCACTGCGCATGATGGACAACACGTTGGTCAGTCCGAGTCCTCGAACATGCCGCGCCGCATAATCTTGCCGTCGCCAACATGCACAACGCCTCGTGCGATCACAGTGTGCGCATTTCCAGCAACATCCAGCGCCACGAGATCGGCAACGGCGCCGACCTGAATTCGGCCTTTGCCCGCAAGACGCAGCAGCCGCGCCGGATTGCTGGTAAACGCCGGCAGTGCCTGCGGCAACGACAATCCGCGCGCGAGCAATTCGTTCAAGGTCGCGAGCAACGCACCGGGCGCGCCGACATCCATGTGACTGACGTGGCCATCGGCATCGAAACATGGCAGGCAGCCGCCGGCATCCGAGCTGATCGTCACGCGTTCTGCCGGCGCACCGCTATCAAGATAACGCAGCAACGCATCGGCGGCGCTCCAGGCGTCTTCGCCATCCGCGACCGGGAATGCGGTGAGGTCGATGGTGCAGCCGCGGCGCGCGAGATCGAGCGCCTCCTCGAACAGCGCCTTGCGCCGGTTGACATGGGTCGGGTTGAAAACACGCGGCGGCAATTCGCTTTGATCGAGCGCCTGGCGCACGAATTCGAGTCCACGCGCGCCATCGCCGAGATGCAAATGCAGCACGCCGGCCTTGCCGGTCATGAGGCCCGCGACATGCGCTTCAGATGCGAGTCGCAGCAATTCCTCGAGTGTCGGCTGGCTCGATCGATGATCGCTGATCGCGATTTCGCCAACACCGAGCAGTGCCTCGATGAACACCAGATCGCTGCGCACACTGCCGGTCAACGTCACCGGCGGCAAGTGATATCCGCCGGTGTAGGCGTAGGCGCTGAGGCCGAGTTCGCGCAACGCGTACGTTGCCGCGAGCAGCTCGCGCGGGCCGCGCGCGACATCGTCGGTGCCGAGC
>JAYVTP010000251.1:0-4372 GCA_043788685.1 Pseudolysobacter sp.
TCTCAAGCTCCCAGGTGTTGATAGAGTTGTGTCAGCGCAGTACGCGCCGCGCTCAAACGCCAGACCCGCTGTTGAATAGTATCACACGAAACCTGACATTTAGGCGTTTCGACGATGATACTGACGACCTTGCCAGTAATCGCGTCTATCTGCACTTCAGTAATATTCTTCGATTTCGGCATGGTGAGGTCATATGACCACACAAGTTTGCCTTTTTCTCTTTCCAATTCCGAGCTCTGGACGACAGCGTGCGGCACGCGCGCAGTTGCCGTCGCTCGTGCTGCGGATTCGGTGATCTTCGCCATAGATTGAAGCTGCTGCTGAGTTTCCTCCGCCATGACGACGATGGACGCTGAAAGACCTCCGTAAAAGATCGCAGCCATCACATATGAGTGCTTTTTCATCAACGATCTGCACTAAATAATGAACTACCACCATAGACGCACCACATCTAATTGATACGCCGCGATGCATGTAATAAAGGTCCTGCGCGGCCATTGGTAGCACGGCTTCGATCGACCAAGAGCCACGCATGCCCTGGTGATAAAAGTTATCGCGATACAACTTCAGCAGATTGATCAACGACGCGATCAACGATGTCTTGCAACCGCTCTGCGCTTATCGGGAACCACTGCCGCCAGTTTTTTCAACCGCGTGGTTTCTAAGCTCTGGTTGCAGACCAGGATCAGTCCATGCGCATCGAGCAGGCCATCGACAAATTCAATCGGTGCGATTCGACAGACTACTGGGCGAGCAAAGACTATTGGGGTATGCAATAAATAGTTTACTTTCATCTCAAAGGCTGAAGTTTTAATAAGACTTTAGATGTACTAAATGTCATGCTTTGGAACTATGCTGGTTATGAAGCAAGGATGTTTCGAGTGTTAGGGGCACTCTGAGAAAAAGGATGAGACACGTGTCTCATGCCATCGCTCACCGCCCAGGAAAAGGCACACCTTTATTCAAATACGGAGTTCCAGCATGCAAAGCAAGAAGATAGCTTGGAGTGTTTTCGCCTTTGTTCTCGCCGCGCGCCTGACTACATGTGCCTGGGCGCAAACGCCAGATAGTGAAGTGAATCTAGACCTGAATGACGAGCACGAGACACTAATCGCGACACCGGATGCCAGCAGCGGTAGCTGCGGCGTAGAGCGCTGGTCGGTCAAGACCGGAACCGATCCCGATGTGGGTCTGGTCAATCTGAATAATCCGGTCATTCAGACGATCAGTTACCTCAGATCGTTAACCGCACCCGCCACGCCACCGGCGAACGCGCGCGTGCAACCGACTGAAACGACGATGTTCGTGGTCGATGCCACGTTGATCGAGTACAAGTTGGAAAATGATTCCGATTATCACTTGGTCATCAAGGATGCCCAAGGCAACACCATGATTGCCGAAATTCCGGATCCTGCGTGCGTCAATGCGAGTAGTCCGTTTGCTTCTTATATTCAGTCGGCAAGGCAACAATTTGATAGCAAATACAGCACGTCCACGAGCTTCCAAACCGCGAATATTCCGGTTCAACTCACCGGCATCGGCTTCTTCGATTTCCAGCATGGGCAGACCGGCGTAGCGCCGAATGCCATCGAGCTGCATACAGTGCTTGATGTGCAATTCAATCCCGGGTCGGGGGGCACGCCGAACTACGCTTTATCGGTTTCTCCGGCGAGTCTCACTATCGTTCAAGGGGCTAGCGCCAGCAGCACGGTAACGGTGTCGCCGAGCGGTGGTTTTTCCGGTAACGTGAATTTGTCAGTCGCAGGTCTGCCGTCGGGAGTTACTGCATCGCTCAGCCCGGCCAGCGCTACCACAACGAGCACTCTGACACTGACTGCGAGCAGCACGGCAGTAGCCGGAGCAGCCATTCTGACCGTCACCGGAACCTCCGGTACGCTCACTCATACCACGCCACTGAGCTTGACAGTCAATACCGCGGGCAGTGTCGGCGGCGGACTGACGGCGGTCTATAACACCACGCTCAAAGCGCCGGGATGTGCGACCGTGGGTTCGTCCTGCGATTCTGGACCGGCACTTTTGCTCGGCCGGGCCAGCTTGTCCGGCGGCGCGGAACCGAATCAGCCGAACACTATCAACAATTCCTGTGCCGATGGAACATCGGGGACGTTTCATTCTGACGAATCGAATGATCGCCTCGTGATTGCCACCACGGATGGCAGTGCACTCGCGGCAGGCAAGAGCGTAAAGATCAGCGCCACGGTGTGGGCATATGACAGTACGTCCGATGCATTGGATATTTATTCCGCTGCCGATGCGAATAATCCGTCGTGGGTATTCCTCAACACGATTACGCCAGCAGCGGCGGGGGCTCAGACCTTGTCGACAACTTTCACCCTTCCCTCCGGTGGGCTGCAGGCAATTCGTGCCAACTTCCGTTATCAGGGCAGCGCAGCCGCATGCAGCACTGGCGCTTACGATGATCATGATGATTTGATTTTTGCCGTCGGCACCGGCACAGCGGTACCGGGCTTCAGCTTGGGAGCCGCTCCGGCCGCACTGACACTAAATCAGAGCGCGAATAGCAGCAGCACGATTACGGTATCACCATCAGGTGGATTTGCGAGTAGCGTCAATCTGACCGCTTCGGGTCTGCCGACGGGCGTGACCGCAGCGTTCAGTCCCGCCAGCACGACGGGTAGCAGCACGCTGACGCTAACTGCCAGCAGCACCGCAACGACGGGGGCAACTACGGTGACTATCACTGGTACCTCCGGCGCGTTGACGCACACCGCCAGCATTGCGTTGATGGTAAATACAGCGGGCGGCGGTGCGCAGACAGCGCTATACAATGCCACGCTGAAGATACCCGCCTGTGCGACGACAGGTTCCTCGTGTGACTCGGGACCTTCGCTATTGCTGGGCCGTGCCAGCTTGACCGGTGGCGCCGAACCGCATCAGCCGAATACGATCAACAGCAGCTGCGCCGATGGCACGAGTGGAAATTTCCATTCGGACGAATCCAATGATCGCCTCAAGATCGCGACCACGGATGGCAGCCCGCTGACGGCAGGCAAGACGGTCACTGTCACAGCGACAGTGTGGGCCTATGACGGCACGTCGGACGCGCTGGATCTTTACTATGCGGCGGATGCGACGAATCCCGTATGGACGGCAATCAACACCAACATCGTGCCGACTGCGGCGGGTGCGAACGCGCTTACGGCAAGCTACACCTTGCCTAGCGGCGGCACGGTGCAAGCCATACGCGCCAACTTCCGCTATCAGGGCAGCGCCTCGTCCTGCAGCACCGGTGCGTATGATGACCATGACGATCTCGGATTTGCTGTGCACTGACATCCGCTGAGATGACACGTATATAGCCGGCCCAATAATGTGGGTCGGCTATATACACAAAGACTAGCTATGTGACCAGCGCCGCGAGACGGCTAGAACTTCGGCACCGCCTGCGCCCGATTGCATTGAAACGTCCCTTGCGCAGCGCATTCATGATGTTCCCGGGCCAAAGCCGGCACGCGGGGTTCGACACGATGATGCCAAATTTAAAAATCGAAAACCTTATAAAAACGCATACGAGAAAAATATCGCGCAGCAAGCGCTCACCGCGATAGCAAAATGCACGCAAGCCATCTACGCTTGCAGCCATGGATCGACTCACCGCCCGCGAACTCTTCGATAGTGTTGCCGAACGCCTCGGCTTGCGCTGGATTGCCGGCCTCAATGGCGGCGCGCGCGCGATCGAGCCGGCCGAGAAACAATCGCGCCGACCATCGCTGGTTGGCTATCTGAATGTGATCTACCCGAACAAGCTGCAGATCATCGGCACCGAGGAACTGAATTTTCTCGACGGCCTGGATTCGCGTCAGCGCTGGGACGTGATACAGAAAATCATGGCCTACAAATCCACCGCGCTGGTCGTGACCAAGGATCAGAAAATTCCTCCCGACATGCGCGAGGCGGCGGATGAAACCGCGACGCCGTTGTGGTCGAGTCCGAATCGCGGCCACGAGCTGTATACCTACCTGCACTATCACCTCGCGCGCCTGCTCGCCAACAAAGTGACTTTGCATGGCGTGCTGATGGAGGTGTATTCGATTGGCGTATTGATCACTGGCGAATCCGGTTCGGGCAAGAGCGAACTCGCGCTTGAGCTGCTGACGCGAGGCCATCGTCTGGTCGCCGATGATGCACCGGAATTCACCCAGATTGCACCCGACGTGGTCGATGGTAATTGTCCCGAGATGTTGCAGGATTTTCTCGAAGTGCGCGGCCTCGGCATTCTGAACATCCGTGAAATGTTTGGGCATACGGCCGTAAAGCAGTCCAAATATCTGCGCCTGATCGTGCATCTCACACCGCTGTTGCTCGACGATGCCAATAGAGACCGCGATGG
>JAYVTP010000252.1:0-6584 GCA_043788685.1 Pseudolysobacter sp.
ATCCGTTACGTCGCCTCGGTGCGTCCCGATCTGGTCGCGTCTGTTACCTCACTCGGCGCGCCACATACCGGCAGCAAGGTTGCCGATGGCGTGAATACCTTAGCACCACCGGGCACCTTGCAGAACAAGCTCGCCGCCGGTTTCATCAACGCCTTGAGCACGTTCATCGCGTTGCTTTCGAGCGATGGACACCCGCAGGATTCGCTGGCTGCGCTAAGTTCGCTGACCGCGGCGGGATCAACCCAGTTCAATACGCTGCATCCCGAAGGCATGCCCACAACCGTTTGCGGGCAGGGTGCGGCGGTAGTCAACGGTATCCGTTATTACTCGCTCGGTGGCACGTCGGTGCTGACTAATATCTTCGATGTTTCCGATGTCTTGCTCGGCGCCGGTTCGTTGTTCTTTGGCAGTGAAGCAAACGACGGTCTGGTCGGGCGTTGTTCGTCGCATCTCGGTGTGGTGTTGCGCGACGATTACGGCTGGAATCATCTCGACGAAGTGAATCAGGTGCTGGGTCTGCGCGGTTTTTTTTCGTCGAGTCCCGCGTCGGTATTGCGCACGCAGGCGAATCGCTTGAAGCTGGCTGGTTTGTAGACACCACGTCACCGCAATACGAAGATTGCGGCAACTTCCGCTGATCGACATGTCATTGCGCGCGCGTCCTTGGTTGCTTGGCGCGCTGCTGGTCGCAGGAATTTTGTCGAGCGCAGTGTGGCTGCATTTCCACCAAGCAGCTCCGGTCAATTCGCCAACTTCACGTGCTGCGCAGCCAGCCGCATCGGTCAGCGCTGTCGCCGCGATAGCCGTGCCCCCGACCAGCGCCGGGCATGCGCATGCAGCGCCTGCGATGGCCACGCCGGATGTGAAGCGCGTACTGCGCTCAGGTTCGTTGCGCGGCAGTCAGCCTGATGGATTACTGGCATGGACCGGCGACGGTCGGCTGATCGCCAATCGTGAGTTGCGCCGCTTGCTCGACTATTATCTTTCGAGCATCGGTGAACTCGATGCCGATGCCATTCGTGTGCTGCTGGGGACGCAGCTTGGCGCGCAATATTCGCCGATTCAAGTCGCGCAGGTGACGGTGATCTTCGACCGTTATCGCGATTACCAACTCGTATTGATGCACGATTCGCCAATCGCGAATTTATCCGCGCAACTGACACAGCTGCATGAGTTGCGCCTGCGTTACCTCGGCGCGGAAATCGCCGACGCTTTTTTCCGCGACGACGAAAATTACGCTGCCTATACGCTCGCGCAGCGCGACCTCAAGACTGATCCGCACTTGACCGCCGAACAACGCGCCGCACGTTTGGCCGAGCTGGATACCACCTTGCCAGAATCGTTGCGCGACGAGCGCAGGCTCGCGCAAACACCGATGTTGATCGATACGCAGGAAGCACAGCTCGATGCCGCGCACGCTGATGCCAATACGCGCCACGACGCACGCGCGGCGCAGTGGGGCGAGCTGGCCGCGCAACGTCTTGATACGCTCGATGGACAACGCGCCGATTGGCAATCGCGGCTGATCGCTTATAAAAACTGGCGCGATGCGATCAATGCCAATACTGCGCTCAGCGAAACCCAACGCCGCGCGGCAATCGATGATCTACTCGCGCGCAGTTTTCAGGATACCGAGCGCGTGCGGATTCAATCGCTCGAGCAGGAGGGGCTGTTGGCGACACCGGATGGCTGACCTCGCGCCAAGTTCACGCTATCGCAAATGTCATTCATGCACGGCGCGAAAACCAGCCGGCGATGCTCAATCGGGTGCGCGTGGCCGGCAGCACTTCGTGCTCGAACTCGGCGCTCAGGAAAACAATCAGCGTGCCTGAGTGCGGGAAAATATCGCGAAAAATTTCCGTAGTCGGCGCGGCGGTTTGCAGCGCCGGCAGATACAGCCGCAACGCACCACCTTCGTTTTCCAGCCAATCTTCATTGAGATAACACACCATCGACAACACACGCAGATCGTCGTCGCGAAAACGATCGCGATGACGTCGATAGCGGCTGCCGGGCGGATACAAGGCGAAGTGCGTTTCTAACGCATCGAGACCCAGCAGCAGACGCCGATTGAGGCTGCGTTGTAGCGCTTGCATATTATCCCAGAACTCGGTTTGCGCCGTGCTCATCGCGAGCGGATCGAACCAGTGGGTATGATCGCCGCGGATCAACTCGGCGCGCTGGCGTTGCGCACCGTGGCCGACTTGCGCCGGTGTAAGCAACGAGGCCCGATTTTGCGCATTGCACTCACGCGCGAGTTCGGCCGCCAGCAACGGCGTGATAAAATTCGGCAACACGGCGTAACCATCGCGTTGCAAAGCCGAGGCGGTGGACTTGAAGCAGTCGGAGTTTGGCAGCATCTCTGCACGATACAGATTCTGGTCTGTCCATGCAGGTAGTCTGTGGCAAGTGCAAACCCATCGTTGCGTAAGCACGACTCTTTACGAGCGCGCCGCGTATCGTTTCAGACAAGGATAAAAGCGTGTCGATAATATCGGATGTGCCGCCAGTAACACGCGCGTTGGTAATCGCGAACGTAGTCATGTTCGGGCTGCAGCAATTGTTCGGTGAGCAGATGTTGTTGAATCTGGCGCTGTGGCCGCTAGGCGAAGGACATCCGCTACGATTGCAGGGAGGCGCGCTGGCGCTGGCACAGTTCGAGCCGTGGCAGTTGATCACGTATGCGTTTTTGCATGGCAGCATCGGACACGTCGCGTTCAACATGCTCGGCCTGTGGTCGGTCGGCACGCCAATCGAGCGCCTGCTCGGTGCTCGTGCGTATCTGTTTTACTACTTCGTTTGCGTGCTCGGCGCGGCGGCCGCGCAATTGCTGATCGTCGCTTATGTCAGTCACGATTTTGTGCCGACCTTGGGCGCTTCCGGCGGTGTGTTCGGCGTAATGCTCGCGTTCGGCATGATCTATCCGCACCAGAAACTCATGCTGGCTTTTATCCCGGTTCCGATCTCGGCGTGGTTGTTCGTGATCATTTACGCCACGATCGAATTGTTCTCTGGTGTGCTCAAGATTCAGCCCGGCGTCGCGCATTTCGCGCATCTCGGCGGCATGCTCGCGGGCATCGTGTTGATCCTGTATTGGCGCGGCCAACTGCCGATCAAACCGAAACGCATTTTGATGCGTTGATGTTGTGGCGTGTTGAGTCTTGTGCATCACCAAAAAAGATTCGTCACCCCAGCCTTCGCTGGGATGTCGAGCAAGGATTGTCGCGCACTCCCACGCAACGGCTGTGCACTCAACGCAAGCCGAGGAAGTCCGCGCTGCAGACAAAACGCACCGCGTCGAGTCGGGTATGCGCTTGCGGCAAGGCATGCCTCAATGCGGTGAGTTCCGTCTGCAACGCGTCGATTTCCTGCTGGCGCACACTCGGGTTGACGCGCTTCAGTGCGGTCAGGCGCGCGATCTCGCCGCCGAGTTCGAATTCGGCCGCTTGCAGTGCATTGGCGATCACGGTTTTTGCTTCGGCCAATGCGAGTTCTTCGGCGCGCTTGCGCATCGGCGGCACGAGGGTCGACAGGTATTTGCGATAACGTGGCACTTCGATATCGCGATCCGGCGCGCGCTGCAGACTGCTCGGGCTAGCACGATAATCCGGCCGCGATTGCAGCTTGGTATCGACGATCGCACGCAGCGGCGTCGGCGGTAAAAAACGTTCGATATGCAGTGACTTCGCGGCCAGGCAATCGAGCACGAATACGCATTCCAGCAACACGGTTTTTGGCGCGAGCACATCGTCGGCAAGAAACGCGCAATTGCCGTTTTCGCCATCGAGCAACAGTTCGAGCGCGCCGATCACCATCGGATGATCGAAGCGCAACAACGGCAATTCTTCGCGCGACAACGCCGTGGCGCGATCGAACGTGATCTGCTGCGGACCATCCTGCAAACCCGGAAAACCGTCAGTGCTCAGGTACTCGGGATCGAGCAGATAAATACGTTCGCCGTGTTCGTCGTTCTCGATACCGAACTGCTCGAACAGACGCAGCACAAACGCATCGAGCGTCGCATTCTGATCGCCCGCCAACAACGCAAGCCGCAAGGTTTCGGCATGCGCTTCGCGCGTGGCGGCGAGTTCGAGCAGGCGATCGCGGCCGCGATGAATCACGGCGGCAAGCTCCTCGTGTGCGGCGCGCGTTTCGGCGGTCAACACATCGAGTTCGGCGTCCGAATCCTCGGCGCCGCGCGCGTGTTGCGTTGCCAACGCGAGCAGCGGTTTTTGAAAACGCTTGAGCAATTCGCGGCCATCGGCGGGGCTGGTGCGAAACGCATCCAGGCCGTGATCGAACCAGCGCAACAACACTTGCTGTGCGCTGCCGCTGAAGGCAATGCCATGAATCGCGATCGGATGTTTTTGGCCGATACGATCAAGCCGACCGATACGTTGTTCGAGCATGTCGGGATCGAGCGGCAGATCCCACAAAATCAGCGTATGCGCGAATTGAAAATTGCGACCTTCCGAACCGATCTCGGCGCACAAAAGCAAACGCGCGCCATCCGGCTGCGCAAAAAATGCGGCGTTGCGATCGCGCTGGATGATGCTCATGCCTTCGTGGAAACGCGCGACTTTCACGCCGCTGCGCGTGCGCAAGGCTTCTTCGAGCGCGAGCACTTTTGCCTGGCTGCGACAGATCAGCAGCAGCTTTTTCGTGCCGCTGGTTTCGATCAGATCGAGCAACCACGGCAGGCGCGCATCGCTCGCGTAATTGAGTTCGAGCGGCGAGGGCGGTTGTTGTACATCGCTGGAAAATTCCGCGAGCAGATGCTGGCGTTGGTCATCGTCAAGCTCGGTGCCGTCGAGCACACTCAAGTGTGGAACGCGTTGTGGAAAACCGCCGACCTGGGCACGCCGATTGCGAAACATCACGCGCCCGGTGCCGTGTCTGTCGATCAACGCATCGATCAATGTCGCGGCAACACTGTGATCGCCTTTGTCGTAACTTTTCAGATGCGCCAGCAACACTGGATCGTTGTCGAGTCGCAGCGCAAGATCGCTCTGTTCGGTCTTGCTCAGTTTTGCGCCGTCCTGCAGTTTTTCGGCAAGCTGCGAGAGTTGCGCATAACCGTCCGACTCATGCTGGAATTGCGCCAGGTCGTGATAACGCGCCGGATCGAGCAGGCGCAGACGCGCAAAATGACCGGCGCGACCGAGCTGTTCCGGTGTCGCCGTGAGCAGGATCACTCCCGCTGTTTTCTGCGCGAGTTTGTCGACCAGATCGTATTCGGCGCTGCTGTGTTCGGGCGTCCACGCGAGATGATGCGCCTCATCCACTACCAGCAAATCCCAGCCCGCATCCAGCACTTGTTGCGCGCGTTTCGGTGCGTCGGCGAGAAAGCCGATCGAGGCGATCACGAGCTGATCGTCCTCGAAGGGATTGATAGCCGGCGTCGCCATCTCGATCGCCTCGCAACGTTCTTCGTCGAAAATCGCAAACGACAGATTGAATCGGCGCAGCAATTCGACGAACCACTGGAATATCAGACTCTCCGGCAGCAGCACCAGCACACGACCAACACGACCGCTCGCCAGCAAGCGCGCGAGAATCAGGGCGGCTTCGATGGTTTTGCCGAGGCCGACTTCATCGGCCAGCAGAATGCGCGGTGGGCGTCGCGCCGCGGCGATCTCGGCCACGCGCAACTGATGCGGAATCAGGTCGACGCGAACACAGGCCAGGCCATACGCCGGCGAGCGCTGCGCCGCGGCGCGGTGTTGCAAGGCTTCGACGCGCAACTCGAATTGTTCGACCCGATCAACCCGTCCGCTGACCAGACGTTCGTCGGCTTTCGATACGTTTTGCACATCGTCGAGTTCACCTTCGGCCAAGGTCATGTCGGCACCGTGGTAATAGGCGATGCCGTTGCGCAATTCCATGCGCTCGATGATGAAGGTCTTGCCGTTGCCGCTGATGCTGTCGCCGGATTTGAATTCGGCGCGCAGCAGCGGTGCGGAGGTAAGCGCGTATTGACGGATCACGCCGGACGTGGCGAACACCACTTGCACGGTGCGCCCTTCGAGCCGCATCACGGTGCCCAGACCAAGCTCGGGTTCTGCCGTGCTGATCCAGCGTTGTCCGGGAACAAAAGGCATGCGTGCATCCTGAAACGATTGGCAGCTCATTATGCGCGCCGCGCCTGACAATGAAAAATGCGCGCGGCGATTACGGGCCTGCATGCCGCCGTGCGAGAAGCGGTGCAATCGCCGCAAGCGCACACTTCCGGCGTACAGTTCGCGGGCGATATAATCTGCCGAGCCGATTTAGAGGAGATCAAATTGAACATGAGCAAGCTATTCGCAACATTCATCTGTGTCATCCTGTTGTGCGCCATTTCTGGCACCGCAATCGCTGCCGGCAATTCACTGGTGACCGCGCCGCAGGGCGGTGTGGCACGCTGGGCGGCAATGGCGGCGAAAGAGTGCGGGATCTACGGCCAGCGTTACGCCGCAGTCGATTCGGTGTGTTATTACCCGATCGATATCCAGACCAGCGTCGGCAGCCACGAGATCGCACTGTGGGATCAGAAAGGCAAGCAGCACCTCGGCTATGTCACGGTCGAGAAGCAGGATTTCCCT
>JAYVTP010000253.1:0-5578 GCA_043788685.1 Pseudolysobacter sp.
CGGGCTTGCGTGAAACGTTGGCGGCGCCGGCGGCGTAGTTTTTCATGGCGCAAACGGTTTTGGTTTGATCATTCCATCGTGCGTGATTCGGCCTTCGTCATTCCAGCGAAGGCTGGAATCCATTTTGATTTTTCCCAACGTTCTGCGATGCGTTAATCCAATTGGATCAAGGCCAAAATGGATTCCAGCTTTCGCTGGAATGACGAGCAAAGGCAGCTACTTGCGGACTTCTGCTAAAGACTACGCCCATCGTAATGATTGACCTTGTAAGCCTTCAGATCGACACCGTCCAGACAACGTACATTCACCGCCGCCATCGTCTGCCCGACCATCGTGCCTTCGCCGTACGGCGCGCAACCGCAGGTAGCGCAAAAGTGATGCTCGATCACGCGCTTGTTGAACAGGTAAGTGGAAACATCAGCCTCGGCACTTTTGAGACGCAATTTTTCGCGCGGCAAAAACTACATCAGCGCACCGCGCTTGAGGCAGATCGAGCAATTGCATTCCATCAGTTCGCCGATCTCGCCTTCGACCTCAAAGCCGATTTTTCCGCAGTGACATGCGCCTTGATAAATCATTTCGTTCTCCGTCGATAAAGTTGAAGTGGCGAGAACATAACTCGCCAGCGATGACTCATCCAGAAATCAGAAACGCGGATTCGCCAACTGATTCAGAAAGCTGCCGAGCAACGAAGGATCGAGCGCAATCGCAAACACCACGCCATACGCCGCGCCCCACAAATGCGCACTGTGATTGATATTGTCGGTGCCCTGTTTGCTCAGATAAAACGTGTACGCCAGATACAAACCCGCGTAGACGATCGCCGGCAACGGCAGCACGAAAACGATGATCGTCGACCACGGATGCAGCAGGATAAATCCGAACAAGACTGCCGACACCGCACCCGATGCACCGAGGCTGCGATACGCCGCGTTCTCGCGATTCTTGAGATAACTCGGCAGGATCGATGCCACCAGCGCACCGGCATAAAACAACTCGAAACCGACACTACCGATCTGCGCCGTATAAAAACGCTCGGCCTCCGAACCGAAAAAATACAGCGTGATCATATTGAACAGCAGATGCTGGAAATCCGCATGGATCAGGCCGTAACTGAGCAACCGATAATATTGTTTGCCGGCGCTCACGGCGGGCGGCCACAGGATCAGCTCGTTCATCATCTTGAGATTTTGCAACGCGAGAAACGAGGTGACGCAGGTGATCGCAATGATCAGCAAAGTAATCGACATGATGGGTGTTCTGATCCGGTTTCTGGAAATATGCTGGAGCTTCGGCAGCAGATATTATCTCTTATCCGCGTTGGGTTTGGCGTCGATACGATTCCTATCGCAGCGCATTCAATTGGCGATGTGCAGCATGATCTTGCCGATGTGCGTGCTGCGTTCCATGAGCTCGTGCGCAGCAATGATATCTTCGAGTTCGAACACGCTGTCGATCACCGGGCCGCAACGTCCGGCGGCGAGTAGCGGCCAGACGCGTTCGCGCAATTCGTTCGCGATCACACCTTTCTCGGCGCCGCTGCGCGGTCGCATCATCGAGCCCATCACACTGGCGCGGCGACGCATGAGTTCGGTAATATCCAGTTCGACTTTTGCGCCCTGCATCGTCGCGACTTCGGCGAGACGACCATCCTTGGCCAGACAGCGCAGATTGCGGGCGAAATACGGCGCACCGATGATGTCGAGAATCACATCGACGCCACGGCTAGCAGTGAGTATTTCGATGCGCTCGGCAAAATCCTGCTCGCGGTAATTGATCGCAGTCGTCGCGCCGAATTTTTCGCAGGCCCGACATTTCTCGGCGCTGCCGGCGGTCGCATAAACAACGCCGGCGAATTCGTGCGCGAGCTGGATCGCGGTAATGCCAATGCCGCTGCTGCCACCATGCACAAGCAGCGATTCACCCTTGCCCAAGCGCGCCATCTGGAAAATATTCGCCCACACCGTGAAGTAATTCTCCGGCAATGCCGCGGCTCGAATCGTATCGAACCCCTGCGGCCAGGGCAGGCATTGCAACGCGGGCGCGGCGCAATATTCGGCGTACCCGCCGCCGTTGGTCAGCGCGCAAACCTTGTCGCCCAGAGAGAGTCCACGCACCTCGGCACCCAGCTCGACGATCTCGCCGGCAACCTCCAAACCGATGATCGGACTCGCATCCGACGGCGGCGGATACAAGCCCTTGCGCTGACCGATATCCGGTCGATTGACGCCCGCGGCCAGCACACGTATCAACACCTCGTGCGGCTTGATCTGCGGTAGCGCGCCGCTGACCACACGCAGCACATCGGCCGCGCCGGGACTGATCGCTTCGACATAACGCATTTGTTGCGGCAAGCTCATGACATTCCTTTTTGCAATTCGATCAAGCGGTGATTTCAGATTTTCAGATGCCAGCCGCGCCGGTCGCAACACCACATCAACAGCCACCAGATTGCAGTGTCATCAGTCGGCGAAAAAAATCGTACGTGTGCGCAGTCGATTCAAATAGAAGCGTATCGACCGATGCGTAACGATGCATCTCAGACACGGATGATCGCGCTGCCCGCTTACCGCAGTTAGTGTTTGGGTGCGGTCGGCGGCAGCAAGCCGATACGAACAATGCGTGTGATCAGAACGCCGTCGCGGCTGATGCCGAGCGTGACACGCTTGCCGGCATTCGCGCGCAGCAGATCCTGAAATACCGCTTTGTTTGCAATCGGTTTGCCATCAACCGTAATCACCGCGTCACCGGCCAGCAGATTCGCCGATGCCGCCGGTGTGCCGCCGATGATCGAGCCGAGATTCACCCCGCCACTGACACCCAGCGCCTGCTGCTCGGTCGCATTGAGATCGCGAAAACTCGCGCCGAACGGTGGCTTGAAATGGACGTAATACGTGGCGGTCAACGTGCTCGTGATGCTGTTGCCGCCATCCGTAACCGCGCCGGTGCTGGAAACGTACAGCAGGATTTTGTCCGCACCCACGCGCTGGCCTTGATGCAACGCGATGCCGCGCATTTCCGGCGTGGCAGACGGATAAAATCCGTTGCCGATGCGCAGATAACCCTGGCCGCCGAGTAGCTGTTCGTCTGAGGTCGGATTTTTTCCGTCACGCATCTCGGGATTTTCCGGCGCGGGTGCGGCGCGCAGCTCGGTGATCGCATCGGCGCTCTGGCCGATCAACGCCTCGTAACGACCTTGTTCGGGCGCGGGTGCAGTAGTCGTGGTCGACACGGGCTCGTCATGCATAACCTGCTTGATGGTCGAGCACGCGCCCAGCAGCAGCATGCTCGAAAGCAGCAAGCGAAGTGCGGTCGAGCGTGAAAAAACGGTGGGGCGTGGTGGCATGCGATTCTCGATCAAGGCGTGGCGACAAACGTATTTTAGCGCTGCGAAAGTTAGCACGGCGTAGCGTCAAAGATGACGCCTGTCGGTATCGATATGTGCAGAAAAATCGATACCTATTCGCAATCGGCACATCGCCGTGCGGCGCGTGGGAGAATACCCGAGTGATTTCATCCCTGCCCGCCACCGAATTCGCAGAACCCGTGCTGTGCAGCAACTGCCTGGCGATCTGCTGCCAGCTCAAGGTGCTGTTGCTGCCGGGCGATGATGTGCCCGAGCACTACATCGACATTGATGAGCACGGCATGGAAATCCTTGGCAAGCTCGATGATGGCTGGTGCGTCGCGCTCGACCGCGACAACATGTGCTGCTCGATGTACGAACGCCGACCGTTTGTGTGCCGCGAATTCGCGATGGGCGAAACCGATTGTCGCGACGAGCGCGCCAACTGGCGCCGCATCGCAATCAGCCTGCAAACGTGATGCGATGGCTTGGTTCGTTTACCTGATCGAGTGCCGCGACGGCAGCATCTACACCGGCATCAGCACCGATGTCGCGGCGCGCTATGCCAAACACAGCAGCGGCAAAGGTGCGCGTTACACTCGCTCGCATCCGCCGCTGCGCTTGCTCGCGAGCTTCGCCCACGCCGACCGATCCAGCGCCGCCAAGGCCGAGTGTGCGATCAAGAAACTAAGCGCTGCCGAGAAGCGGATTGTTGCCGCGCAAACCGGCTGATCGGCCGCGAATAAATCGCTATCCGCGCTAATTCTTCACGCTGTATGTATTCGCCGTAGCCGATGCTTGAGCCATTGGCGCTCGTCGCCCGCAGGAATCATACCCATGCCACGTCAATGGAAAAGTCTCGCTCTCTGGCTGCTGCTGAGTTTTCTGGTCGCCGGCATCGCTTCGATGTTCATGCCGGACGCGTGGTACGCCGCGCTGCAAAAACCCGATTTCAATCCGCCGAACTGGGTGTTCGCGCCGGTCTGGACGCTGCTCTACATCCTCATGGCAATTTCGGTCTGGCGCGTGCAGCGCAAGCAGCAACATTTTTCGTTCGAGATCGCGTTCTGGCTGTTTCAGCTCGCGCTGAACGGGCTGTGGTCATGGCTATTTTTCGGCCTGCACCGGCCCGATCTCGCGCTGATCGATATCGCCGCGTTGATCATCGTACTGCTGACCACCGTGCTCGCGTTCGCGCGTGTCGATAAAGTCGCGGCGTGGCTGTTGCTGCCTTATCTGGCGTGGGTCAGTTTTGCGAGCATGTTGAATCTGAGCCTGTGGCAGCTCAATCCGTAAGCGCGATTATCTGCGCCGGATTCAACCAAGCGCAATCCAGCCGAACACTGCTCAACTGAACACGGCTCAGCCGAGTATAACGCGATTGCGCCCGCCGGTCTTGGCTACGTACATCGCTTCATCAGCACGCGCATACAGGCTGGCCGCGGTGTCGCCGGATTGGAACAACGTAACGCCAATACTCACCGTGACCGGCAAACCCTGCGGCAGATTTTGCACCGCCTCGCGAATGTACTCGCATTGCAGCTCGGCGTTTTTTGCGTCGGTCTGCGACATCAGCAACGCAAATTCCTCACCACCGCAGCGCGCGGTAAATCCGTGCTGGCCGCGTTGTGCGTGGATCACGCTTGCGACAGAGACGAGGGTTTCATCGCCAACAGGATGACCATGCAGATCGTTGATCGTTTTGAAATGATCGATATCGATAATCGCCATCGCCAGCGAGCTGCCCTGCGTCATCGCGAGCTGAATCGCCGCATCGAGCGACAGATTCAACCCGCGCCGATTCGATAATCCGGTCAGCGGATCGCTGCGCGCCTGCTCGATCAGGTCGGCATTTTGTTCTTCCAGCGAATGCTGATACGACTTGAGCTGGTCTTCGTACCACTCGCGTTCGGACAAATGATGGCGCAACTTTTTGTACGACACGCGCAGTTCGAGCAACGCGGTTACCTGGCGCGACAGCACCATCATCGCTTCCTGCTGAAACGCATCGAGCTTGCGCGGCTGGCTGTCCATCACGCACAGGGTACCGGTCGACTCGCCTTCCGAACTGATCAATGGCGCGCCGGCATAAAAACGGATTCCGGGCGCGCCAGTCACCAGCGGATTGTCGTGGAAACGCAAGTCATCGAGCGCATCGGGCACGATCAGCATCTGGTGCGGCGTCATGATCGCATGCGCGCAAAACGCCACATCCCGCAGCGTTTCCGGCAC
>JAYVTP010000254.1:0-3398 GCA_043788685.1 Pseudolysobacter sp.
CCGGTGGCATAGGCGCGCGGAATATCCAGCCCCCAACCCGCATCCCAACCGAGATGGCGTAATCCGTTGAGCAAGTGATAGACCAGCGCAAACGTCCAACCCAGCAACAAAAATTGTCCGTACCAAGCAGCATCGAACGATTGAACAGTGGCGAATACTGCGCTCGATTGCGCCAGCGCAAGCAGCCAGATCACCAACAGGATGGAACCCAGGCTCAGAAAAATTCCGGTGCCGCGATGGACGATGGATAACACCGAAGTGAGCTGCGGACGATACACCTGCAGATGCGGAGAAAGCGGTCGGGATGACTGATGCATGCTAGTCGCCTATTCGAGAATCTTGCGGAAAGTCTCACTCGTTATTGTCGCCTTGCACAGCATGAATTGCTGAATCACAAATCGACGTGAACACACACTCAAAAGTCGATGCAACGGCCATCCTTTTCCCAATCGCCATAACGCGTCGGATCGAGGCCGTCGCGGCCACCGATTTCTTTCGCCGGCGATGGCGCAGGCGGGAGGACAGACGCGGAATCGGCGGTCTGGTCGGGCACTGCAGGAATTGGGATTGGTAGCTGTTCGGGCATGGGCGTGTTTAGCATGCGAAGCGTAATGCCGCGATGCACAAAGGTCAAATCATCCATCGCTCGGCACGTTAGCGTTTTTGTTGAGCCAGATCTCGCGTCGGCGCTTGCTCATGCTGATGCGCACCTCTACATTGCACGTCTGCCGCGCATTTCGCGGTTGCTGATCGAGCTCGCATGATTTACGCACTGCCCTCCCCGCAATTAATCGAGATCCACGGCGACGATGCTGTTGCCTTCGCCAACGCCCAGTTCTGCAACAATGTGCTCGCGCTGAAAGTCGGCGCCTGGCAATACAACGCGTGGCTGAATCCGCAAGGTCGGGTGCATGCTTTTTTTGCGCTGTTGCGTCCGCGGGAGAACACGCTCTTGCTGATTTTGCGTGGCGGCCAGGCGAGCGAGATCACTGTGGATCTGGCGCGCTACAAATTTCGCAGCAAGGTCGGCATGCGCACGCTACCGGATTGGCACGCACAAGGCATAAGCGGCGTGCAGGCACTCACGTATCATACAGATGCCGATTTTTTCGGTGACGCTTCGGACGCGAAAAAACTTCTGCAAGCGGATGGCTGGTTCGCAATCGCCCAACCCGGCAGTGAGCCGCGTCTGCTGTCCTTGACCGCCACGCAACCAGAACAGTTAGCCGTCGGCAGCGATGATCGAACTCACGCTGCCAATGCATGGTTGCTGGCGGATATCTGCGCCGGACTGCCGCAACTGGAAACCGCCACGCTTGATGAATTTCTGCCGCAGGCGCTGGGACTCGAGCGTCTCGATACGATCAGTTTCAACAAGGGCTGTTATCCGGGCCAGGAGGTCGTGGCGCGTGTGCATTTCAAGGGTGGCAATAAACGCCAACTGCATATGATCGAGTTCGCGGCGCAAGAATCGCCCGCGGCGGGCACTGCGATTTATGCCGTCGATGACGATTCCCAGCCCGCGGGGGTGGTGCTGCAATGTGCAGCCGTGTCGGGCACACAGATACTCGCGCTGGCGGTATTGCGGCATGATATGGCCGAGCAGACGCTGCATGTGGCCGGCGCAGGCGCTATTTCTTTGGCGATTGGAGTACCCTTGCGCAAGACCTAGAAACACGACTTTGCGGATCGGTTTGTGATGTGGCACTCCGCATCCAAGCCGACTCAAGAATCGGAGAGCTATGTCCGATACGCACGGAAACACATCGGCATATTGCGAGCTCAGCCAGGGATCGGTCAGCGGCTTGCTTGATCGGGGGAGATGGCGCTATGGCAATAGTTGGCAAAGGTTTCGAGGGCGCAGGCGCGATCTGGATGCGTTCTGCAATATTCGCGGCGGCAATGACGGCCAGCCCGGGGGTGACACTCGCCGCCCAATATACTTTTGCGGTCGAGCCGGCTTATCCTGCCGAGCAAACCCAGGCGATCTACAAGCCGCTGCTGAGTTATCTGAGCAAAGCAACTGGCGAGCAATTCACCCTCGTCACCTCGAAGAACTATCACTTTTACTGGCGCGACATCCGCGCCGGCAGCAGCAGTGATTTTGCTTACGACGAGGCCCATCTTGCCGACTATCGCATCAGCCATTCGCAATACGTTCCGTTGGTGCGAGCTACGGAAAACACCAGCTACAGCTTAGTCGCCAACCCGGACGTGGCGAGCAAGGGCCTGAACGCGCTGATCGGACATCGAGTCGCAACCATGGCAGCGCCAAGCCTCGGTTACGCGGTTTTGCTCAGCTTTTATCCCGATCCGCTGCGGCAGCCGGAAATCCAGTCTTCTGCGGCTTCGTGGAAGGATGCGATCGAATCGGTATTCGCTGAAGAAGCGGATGCCGTGATCCTGCCGAACTGGTTGCGGGTGCAGTATCCGAATCTAACCGTGCTGAAAACCTCACGTGAATTCCCCGGAGCCACGGTGATGGCTGCCGCAACCGTCCCCGCCGATGTGCGGCAGAAGGTCAAGGATGCGCTGCTCAAACTGCACGAAGATCCCGCTTTGTACGATGTGCTGAATCAGCTCGGCATCAGCAAGTTCGTGGCCGCAGATATTGCAGAATTTCATGGCACCGAACAGATGCTCAAGGAGTTCTACGGATATCAGTAGTTCTATCTGATTTCTCTAGCAAATATCGAAAACAGACAAGTATCGATTTTAGCGAGATAGAAAAAAGTCAAGTGCCCTTGTAACTGGCCCCTGAAGGCAGTCACAGCCGCGATAACAGCAGATTTTTCGCTTGATTTCAAAGAAATTTAAGAAACTTCGTCTATTTTCGATGAAAATTCAGCATTTTCATCGAAATGTCGACATTTTCGTCGAAATATTTTTTACGGGTGCGGCTTAAACGTCTTGTTTTCACAAAGCTGTAACGAAATATTTCCACGATTCTCTTAAAATGTTGCGGCGACACAACAGTGTTATGACCCCGCAAATCGTCCCCTTCAGCGGGCGTTAGGCTTCAGCCGTTATCTTCGCCGGCAACTTGGAACCCTGGTTCCTCCGCACCTGCAGTGCAGCATCTTGTTTGTGAGCGTCAAACACGTCTCGTTCCCGCCAGCGTCGGGATGCATCCAAGGTCTGCCCGATACGGAGTATGACTATTTATGAAACTTGCGTGGCTATTATGGCTGGCCTTGGCCTTGCCGCAGCCTGTCGCAGATCGAACCTGTCTTGCTGCGACGATCTACCTTGAAGCCCAGAGTCAATCAGCTTTGGGTCAGCTTGCGGTAGCTGAGGTCGCACAACGCCGCCGCACGACCGGGCGCTGGGGCAAGAATCTGTGCAATGTGGTGGAGGCGCGTGATCAGTTCGCGTTATCCACTACGAGCAAGAGTTAC
>JAYVTP010000255.1:0-8676 GCA_043788685.1 Pseudolysobacter sp.
TTTTTGCCCTCAGCGTCCAGTCAATCCTGCGTCAGCGAATAATGTCGCATTGTGTACTTTGCATATATGTGAACTTTGCGCTCCAACTACCCGAAAGGACATTGTCATGAAACTCAAACTCGGATTCATCGCTCTGGTTTTGTTGTTGTCGGCGCCGCTATCGAGCTGGGCTGACAACGATCTCAAGGATTGCGAAGGTTGCAAGGATCATCCGCTGCTGGCGCGTTATCCGGGTTCATTCCTGCTCGGTGCGGATCAAAAAGGTTTTGAGGAAGCCGCCTTGCCGATCGGCCCGGTCACGCAAAATGAGAACAGCGAAAGTATTGCGCCGAAGACGCTCAATGTGACCGGCAAACGCACGCGCCTGTTCTATTTCGCGCCGCCCGACCGCAGCGCGCTTGAGGTCTTCAGCAACTATCAGGAAGCCTTGCAGAAGGCCGGCATGAGCGCGCTGTGGACGTGTTCGGATCTGCAATGCGGTAACGATTTCGCGAGTCAGGCGCTGGAATTGCTGCACCTGAATCATCTCGACAATACGCCGGAGGCTTCACTCGGATTTACCAATAGCGAACGGCCGCGCTACCTGCTCGGCAAACTCGCGCGGGCGCAAGGCGATGTGTATATCGTGGTGATGGCGGCAGACAAAACTGATCAACAGCGCCCGGCGATATTCGTGTTGCTGATCGAGAGCAAGCCGATGGAAAAAGGTCTGCTAACGGTGGCTGCAAATGCGCTGGATCAAAGCCTGATCAGTAGCGGCAAGGCCGTGATCTACGGCATCACCTTCGATTTCGACAAGGCCGACATCAAGCCGGAATCAAAACCGCAACTCGATCAGATTGCCCAGTTGCTGCACGATCATGCCGATCTCAAACTGGCGATCACCGGCCATACCGATAATCAAGGTGGCGCGGATTATAACCAGAAACTGTCGCAGCGCCGCGCCGATGCGATCGTCGCGGCGCTAGTCGGCAGTTACGCCGTGGCAGCAAATCGACTCAGCGCGCAAGGCCTCGGCGCCTCGGCGCCGATTGCCAGCAATGATAGCGAAGAAGGCAAGGCGAAAAACCGCCGTGTCGAACTCGTCAAACAATAATCACGCAGCATTGACTGCTGACATCGGCTGGGGCCGCATCAGTAACGGAAGCATCGGGAGGCAAGACCATGAAAACCTGTTCGCATATATCAGGCGTGAGCGCCATGCTGGCGGCAATGCTGTGGACATCTAGCGTCGGCGCGGTTGAATTGCCGCCAAGCAAACTGGGTCTGTGGGAAACCACGTCAACGATGTCGCTGCATCCGGGGCCCGCCATGCGCACGCAAATCTGCTTCGGTGAAGGCACCGAGCGTGAGTTCTGGACGAAGGGCCAGGATGCGCTGAAAAACTACTCCTGCAAATCGCCCGGCATGCAGCGCTCGGGTGACAGTTATGTCTACGAAAACGCCTGCACGATAAGCGCGCACACCATGACCTGGCGATCGGTCATGACCTACCAGGGCGATGCCAGTGTTCACAGCGTCACCACCACCGACAGCGGCGATGGCAAGCCGCCTCATACCATGACCAGCGATATGCGCTGGCTGGGGGCATGCAAACCTGGTCAAAAGCCCGGCGATAGCGAGATCATGAACCGCGATGCGCTGATGCGCTCACCTGGCAAGCCGGGGCACGATTGACGATTGCGTGCAATGCACTGACTCCTTGCAGCCGAAGTAGCGTCAACGCGATTGACGCTACTTCGGCTGCGATCCGGCGCAGTTTTTTGCCGGATGCGCATGTGGACTCATTACCTGCTCAGTGTTGATGTGCGGCCTCTGCCGTCTTGTCGTCCACGACCTGCGCGCCACTGTGAGTGCGGGTAGGCGGGCCGGGCGGAGTGCGCTTGTTGTCTGCGGCGTGGCCGGGCGGAATCGGCTGCGGATTGAGGGCATGCGTCGCGCCCGTTTGCTGAGCATGTCCGCCGACGAAGATGATGCCGTGCTCGGCGCCGTTGTTGGCGTTTTTGCCAGCATTCGTCGTCGTCGATGTCGTCGCCACGGCGTTGCCTGGATGTGGCTTGGCGGCATGATTGATCGGTGCGGCCTTGGCTGTCGAGTCAGCCGCGGACGCATGCGGACTCGGTGCCTGGTTTGCGCCCGAATGTCGCGGCGTAATTTTCCTCTGCGCAGGCCCTTGCTGACGATTTTCATGCGTGTTGACGGCGTCTTCTGTGGCCATGACCTGGGTCACGCAACACACCCCAAAGAGTAGGCCGAACGTGACCTTGAGTACCAGTGAATTCGCGATGGTGGAGCCCGCGCGCTGGGCGCACAAGCGCGCACTTGAAGGATGGATCGAGCAGTTCGTGGTCATGGCGTTCTCTTTAGTGAGCATGCAGTTTTGCGGCTGGATGCGACCCGCTTGGATAGCGCGTGAATTGGTCCGCTGAACAGAGTGTGGTGACAGGGGTGTGGCTGATTGCGCGGCAAGCGGCGGCGCTCGCTCAATAACCCGGATCGAAATTGTCGGTAAAAATGAGGTCGCTTTGATGTCGCATGAAGACGAAATTCGTGGCGCTGGTCGAGTTGTAACTGCTGAACACATTGCCGACCGTAACCACTCTGCCGGCATCCATGACACCATCCAGTGCGACGTCGAATCCGGTGTCTGTCGGTGGTCTTGGCGCGTCGCAGAAGTACGGCGAATACGTTGCATCTTGCAAACCCGAAACAGCGGAGCGCAATACCCATGAGCGATTTTGAGCGTAGCCGGGACAAACAGCGGCAATCAGCCCACCGAGGATCGGGCGGCCATTGCCTTGCATCAGCGAAAACCAGAACCCCTCATACAGCCCGTTGGTGGCGAAGACGCCATTCAAAAAAAATCTGAAACCACTGCTGTCAAATGCCGGATCGGCCACGCCATTGGCGCTCAGTTTTACCGCGAAGCCCATACTGTCGTCGGCCGTGGCATGATCATTATTGATGCCGAAATAATAACGCTCTCCGGCGATCAACAGACTTCCATCCTTGCCTACGGACAGCCCGCGGCAATACGCATTGCCATCGCTTGTGCCGCCGTGACCGGCCGACCACACCGCATTGACGTCGAGCACGACTTTGCCGCTGTTGCCGAAGCTGTTGTCCGGCTGCAGTTTCGACCCACTCGAATACAGGCCGACCTTGATGATGCCGCACTCGATATTGGCATGCCCGCTGGCGTAGTTGGGCAATGCCACCGAGCCGATCGCATAGACATAACCGAGGCGATGGCTGGCCGCATCGATAGCAGGCACGAAAGCGATGCGTTGTATGACATCGTTGTTCGATCCGCCCAGGTCGAACGGCATCCAGAGTTGTTCGATAAAGCTGCCGGTGCTGTCAAACAAGAGCAGCGCGAAATCACTCGTAGCAGGAGTGTTTATCCCTGGCGCCGCGGCGCCTACCAACAGCCGTCCGTCGGCAAGCGCGAATACGTCATTGAATGCCGATCCACTCTGGCCTTCGCTGGTCCAGGTGGGTGTGCTGCCATCCCCGGCAAAAGCGACCAGCAATCCAAACGGCACGGGATGGGAATACGTCCCGGCGACTACGAGTTGGCCACCAGGCAGCAGCGTGATGCCGTTGCCGGTGAAGTCTTCCCCAGCCGCCGGGTTCAAGATGAATTTGCCGGTGCTTGCCACGCCGAACGAGGTATCGACATGACCGTTGTTGAGGATGCGCGTGAGACCGATGGCCTGATGACCGTGACCATACGCAGAATCGACGCTGCCGACCGCGACAAATTTTCCATCCGGCTGACGCAGCAATCGATGCGCACCGTCCTGATGGCCGTCGCCGCCAGTGCCGAAATCGACAATCGTGTAGCCGACATAGCTGTCGCCGAAAGTTGGGTCGACATCGCCATCGCCAACGAAGGCGTGCGCCGATTTTGCGATGACTGTCACGAACAGCGCAATAACCGCCCAGTGCCGCTGCCGACTCGACCGTAAAAGCATCGTTGCGATCATGTCACGCCCTCCAAGGCACCGCCGTGCGGGGTGCTCGTCTTGGGGTATACGTTGCCGAGTAGCCATAACAGACATCCGCCCGTTTCGCGGCGCTGGTATCGCATGGCGTGGAGTTCGATTGCTGTCATCGGGTCACTGCGTTTGCGAATTGAGCGAAGCATTAAACGTGTGATCAAAAATGCCTGGCAAGCTTTTGCGCCAGTGCCTTTAGATTATCGTTGGATCGCGGTTTGCCCGAATAACTGGCGATGATATTGCAGTCCCGCGCGCCCTTGATAAAGAACAGCATCTGCTGATCCTGCAGCATGTCGGGCATCTGTGCGAGTGCCGCTTCCGGTACTTTGTTGGTCGCCAGAAATGCCGCGTCGCCAACGCCGCTCAAGACCTCGTAATGGTAGACGTTGCCTGCGGCATCGCTGGCATACATCTGCCGGTGCATCGCCATGCCGCTGACGGCCTCGGCGGGACTATCGTCATTATGAATTTCGATCATCAGGCTGTTGAAACCGCGGCTCTGATCGACCGCATCGAACTGGCAGTGCGAAGCATGTTTGTCGTCTTGCGCATGCTCGGCGAGTCTGGCTGAGGTGCCGAGCACGCTCTCGGCATCGGCGAGACTGACCAAAGCACATGCATCAATGATCGGCGTTGCTGTTTTCGCCACCGCCGCAAAGGATGCGTGCGCAGCGGCGCTGGAGCGAGCGGCGGCTACTGCCGCATCGACATTGCTGCCCGCAGGGGATGTTCCATCCGGATGTCCGCAAGCACCGAAGCACGCCGCCATCAGGCTTAGCGAAAAATTTCGGGTCATGCGATTCATGGCTACTCTCCAGTCGAGCAGGTTCACATCGTGGCTTTCATTCAAAGCCATTCGCGAAAATGATGTCCGTGGGTATCGATGTGTTGAGAAATACCGTCAGGCTGTTGCTACCGGAATTGACCACCACGATGTCGGGCTTGCCGTCGCGATTGAAGTCGGCGATAGCGATGGCACTCGGGGAAGTCACACCGCCGCTGAGTGTCAATGGTCCATAAAATCCGCCATTGCCTATGGTCCGGTTATGCAACACGGCAACACTGTTGTCAGTGTAGTTGGCGAGTGCCAGATCGGGAAAACCATCGCCATCAAAATCACCGATGGCGGCCGCGTATGCGTTCGCGCCAGCGGCGCCTTCGCTGTAGATTTGCGCGCTCTGAAAGGTGCCATCACCATTGCCATGTTGTAACGAAATATCGCCGTAGCTGGCACGCGATATCGCAATGTCACTCTTGCCGTCACCGTTGAAGTCGGCGACGACCACGGCGCTCGCACTCAGCGTGGCGAAGGGCCCGTGCGTGACCGGGAAACCGCCACCGCCATCGCCCTGAAAAACCCGGAACTCGTTGCTGGTGGCGCTGGTGACGACGATATCACTCTCGCCACTGGCGCTGAATACACCAGTAGCTATCTGGCTCGGCACATCTTGCGGGTAGAGTGTGGCGCCGGTGTAGAAGGTGCCGTCGCCATGGTTGCGCAACAAGGTCACGCTGCCACACGGGCTGAAAGGCGGACCGCAAACATCGCCGGTATTTGCGGTCACCAAATCCGTGTAACCATCCGGGTTGAAGCTGCCGGCGATGATCGGGCCGGGTAGCGGACCGACCGGATACGCAACTGCCGCAGTAAACGTCCCGTTGCCATGCCCGAGCAAGATCGAAACACTATTGTCCTGCCGATTGCTGATGGCCAGATCGAGCTTGCCGTCATGGTTGAGATCGACAGCGACGATACCGGTTGGTTGTGAGCCGACGACATAACTGATGGCGAAGCTGAAAGTTCCGTTGCCATTACCGGTATAGATGTACACGCGATTATTGCCTTGCATGGTGACGGCCAGGTCGGGATTGCCATCGCCGTTGAAGTCGCCGACGGCGAGCGTAAGCGGGAAGGGACCCGTTGCCATCGCCGCCTGAACCTGGAAAGCAATCTGCGCCGCTGCCGGCATACTCGTGCCCGCCAGCAAGCAGCACAGCACCGCTGCAGTCCGCAGCGCGCGGGTGGCGCGCGCAGGCTGTGTAAAAAAAAACCAACCGCCACATGTTTTTGCTTGCATGGTCTCGCTCCCGCTGCCACGGCCAATATTGCCGCTAGTGTTGGGATATACGTTGCATGGCGGGTATTGCAGACATCCGATCAGCGGCTGTCGTTGTCGTTACGCTCCGAGCGTAATCGCGGTGGCCTTGTGCCGCAGGAGGGTACAGGCAGCGACATGCATGGGCTGCCGCAGCGATCAAGACGAGCGATTGCAGTCGAACCCGACATCCGCGAGACGTTGGATTTGCGGGCAGTAGCATGACCTGGATGCGGCGAAAATATGCCGGCATGCGGGCGAAAAAATGGCAGTACATATTTTTACTTTGGTAACTGCAAAAACAGCGTAATTCGATGCTAGCTTGCGCACGCAGCCGTGGCTGCTTCTACTTTCTTGCGAGTGAACACATGCGATTACATTTGTATATTTTTGCAGTATTTGCGCTGGCCGCTTGCACGACGCAAGCCGCCAAACCCGTTGCCGCGACGCAGAAATCCACCTGCCAGCCCGACGCCGACTGGAACGAACCCGCGCCGCCACTGCATATTTACGGCAATACCTGGTATGTCGGTACGTGCGGGTTGAGTGCGCTGCTGATCACCTCCACGCGCGGTCACATTCTGATCGATGGCGACACCGAAAAAGCGCCACCGCTGATCGAGGCGAATATTCGCAAGCTCGGCTTTCGTCTGGCCGATGTGCGCTACATCCTCAACTCGCACGCGCATCACGACCATGCCGGCGGGCTGGCGCAACTGCAGCAAGATTCCGGCGCAGTAGTTGTTGCGCGCGGTGCCGATGCTGATGCGATCGAACGCGGTCAGGGTGATCGTTCCGATCCGCAATATCTGGAAAGCAAAAAATTTCCGGCAGTGAGCAACGTGCGGCATGTCGTTGATGGCGAAATCATCACGCTGGACACTTTGGCGTTGACCGCCCATGCCACACCGGGCCACACGCCCGGAGGCACCAGTTGGACGTGGACATCTTGCGAAGGCCAGCGCTGCCTGAAGCTGGCGTACCTCGACAGCGTCACGCCGTTATCCGACGACGTCTATCGTTATACCGACGAGGTATCGCATCCGGGTTTTGTCGCAGCGTTCCGCGCCGGTCTCGCAACCATCGCAGCACTGCCCTGCGATATTCTGCTAACGCCGCATCCTGATGCGAGCGCGATGTGGAGCCGACTCGGAGCACAGCCCACCGCGCCATTGATCGATGCCGACGCGTGCCGCCGATACACTGCACGCGGCAAGGAAAAGCTTGATACGCGCATTGCCAAGGAGCATGCCGGCGGCCGTGACTAGCCGTGTTTCGATTCAGTGCTCAGGCAGACGTTGCAGCGCAGCTCGGGCTTGCAGCGTCATCCAGTGATCGCTGCCGCGTGTGTGTTGCAACTGGATCAGCGCGGTTTTTATTTCGCTGCGTGCGGCGACAAAATCATTGTGCGCCGCGAGGCATTCGCCGTGCACGGCGAGCGCCTCGGCATGCCGCCAGCCATGCGCGGGATCATCGACCGGGCGCAGCTCCAGCGCATGATTCGCTGCAGTGCAGCCGGCGGCGGTATCGTGTTGCGCCAAGGCGATACGCGCCTGCGCCAGCAATGCGTCGGCGAGGCGCTCGGTGCTGCTCGGCTGCAACTTGTCGAGGATCTGCCGTGCCTGCTGAATTTGCTGATTGGCAGCACCGAGATCAGCGAGAGCCAATTCGCTGAGCGCAAAATGCAGGTGGGCCGCGGCCACTTCTTGCGGCGGCAAGCCGCTTGCATCGGCACGCAGGTCTTGCGCCAGTTGGTGCTGGATGATTGCCTCGGCAGGCCGGCCGGATAAACGCAATACGATACCGAGTTGATCCATCGTGTAGGACACCAGAAAATGTTTTTCGCCGAGTTGCTTGCGCCGTTCGCTCAGCACTTCGCGAATCAAATATTCTGACTCGGGCAGATTACCGGACTCGCGCAATGCCACCGAAAGATTGGCTTTTGAACCGAGCGCGAACGGGTGTTCGGGTTTGCCCTGCGCCACCCAGATCGTCAGCGCCTGCCGACTGTAATCCGCGCCGCCGACAAAATCATCGTGATGCATGTGCAGCACAGCGAGATTGTTCAAGGTCGCGGCGACATCGGGATGCTGCTCGCCGAGCACGCGGCGTTGCATCGCCAGCGCCTGCAGATACAGCGGTTCGGCTTCATCAAAGCGGCTTAGGCGATCAAACGCACGCGCGTGATTGACCAGCGCGGTGGCCAGCAACGGATGATCGGCGGGCAACAGTCGGCGATAAATGGTGATCGCCTGCTGCAGCGGCGGCAACGCTTCGGCGACATGCCCGGCCTGCATGCGAAACGAACCGAGATTGGTCAGATTCTCGGCGACATCCAGATGATTTTCGCCGTACAACGCGGTGAACATCGCCAGCGCCGCTTCGGTCAAGGTCGTGCCTTCGTCGAGACGGCGCATATCGCTGTAAAGAACGGCGAGTTGATTCAGTTGTGCCGCGATTTGTGCGCTTGGCGATTTCAGGTTGGCGCGCGACATCGCCAGTGCCTGCTGCAATAGCGGCTCGGCTTTTTTGAAGTCGCCCTGACGCCGCGCAATCTCGCCTTGCAGCGCCAGATC
>JAYVTP010000256.1:0-1612 GCA_043788685.1 Pseudolysobacter sp.
GGCCCGCATCTGCTCGGCGAGAAATTCTCCGCAGCCGATTTACAACTGACGATGCTGATGCGCTGGTCGCGCAGCATGCCGCATCCGGCCACCGAATGGCCAGCGCTGAAACGTCTTGCGGATCGCGTGTGTTCGCGTGCGAGCTGGCAGCGCATGCGCGAAATCGAAAGGCTCAACGATTGGCAATAAACGATGCGGTCGTCGCTGCACGCGGGCGACCTCATCGAAGTTGAGCGACCTATCAAACTGTCGCTCGCGAGGACGGATTTAACGCATCGGCTCGATATGATCGCCGCGCACGATGACCTGATCGCCGCGACGGAAACCCGGGTTGTCGCGCTGCGTAATCGTGGCGTTGCGGCCATCGTCCAGCGCCACGCGATAACGCCACACTAGGCCATCGCCGCCATTATTGTTTTGCTCGACCGCGTTGCCGGCGAAACCACCCACCACGGCACCGCCGACAGTGGCGGCGGTACGGCCATTGCCCTTGCCGATCGTGCTTCCGAGTACCCCACCGATGATCGCGCCCAGCACGGCGCCGCCGCCGGAATTGCCGGCGCGATATTCGATCTGCTCGATGCCGCGAATGGTGCCGCATTCGTGACACACTTGGGAGGCGCCATAGTTATGTCGACCGCCATTGCCGTCATCGCGATACACCACACGCTGGCTCGGCTGGGTAACGCAACCCGCCAACAGCGCGATCACCAGCGCAGCGCTCAGATTTCTGGCATGCAGCAATTTCATAACACACTCCTTCGATGTAGAGAAACAGATTGGTGGCCGATCCGACGTGCAGCCTGCAACGCGGGCTCGAAACATAATTCCAGTGCGATCAAAGTTTGCCGCTCCAGCAATGAACGCACGTATAACCATTCGGTGGACGCGATCGCTTGTCAGCCACGCAACCGCAACGTACGCTCCAAGTCATCATCAGCGCCAATTCGCAACAGCACGGAGTCCCTTTTGAACTCATCCAGCCGATGCGCGTAACTTTTCCCTCAACACCGCAAGCCGCCACGGGCGACGCCGCATTGCTGCGCGCCGTGGGTTTCTGGGCACTCAGCGCAGCAGTGGTCAACATGATCGTCGGTGGCGGAATTTTCGCGCTGCCGGCGGCGCTGGCGAAAACCGTCGGCGCCGCCGCACCGATTTCGTATCTGCTTGGCGCGCTCACGATTATCCCGATTGCGCTGTGTTTCGCCGCCGCCGGTAGCCGCGTCACCGCGACCGGCGGCCCATACACTTATGTCGGCGCGGCATTCGGGCCATTCTCCGGGTTTGTGATAGGCGTGCTGATGTGGGTATCGAATGTCGCTTCCAGCGGCGGTATCGCGGCCGGAATCACCGACCAAGCCACCCATCTTTCGCCCGCCTTCGCCAGCGGCGTGCCGCGCGCAACCTTGCTGATCCTGATCTATACCGCACTGAGCTGGCTCAACGCGCGCGGTGTGCGCGCCGGATCGCGCGCTATCCTGAGCCTCGCCGCGATCAAACTCACGCCACTGTTAATCCTGGTGATATGCGGGCTGTTTTTTGTCCATGTCGATTACATTCGTATCGATGTCCTGCCCTCGTTGCCGGCGCTGGGCAGCTCGATGGTGCTGGT
>JAYVTP010000257.1:0-3627 GCA_043788685.1 Pseudolysobacter sp.
CGGATTTTTCAGTCGCCTCGCCAGCGCGTATCGCGAAGATGCCAATCCTGCACCGAGCGATCCGAATGCACCCGTGCCAGCACGGCGTGGTTTGGATTCGCCATTTTCCTCGGCGCCGTTTCCGTCTGCCGAATGGCAGCTCGGCGGCGTCGACTATCCGATCGGCGTGCCGAATGAAAACTCGCAATATCCGCTCGAAAGAGCATTGGCATGCACGCCGCTCGGGCACTGGATGCAGGACAATCGCATCGAGGTTTATGGCTGGGTCAATCCGTCGGCGAATCTCAGCAGCTCGAACTTCAATGCCTTTCCGTTATCGTATGCAACGCGTCCAAATCGCGTCGAATTTGACCAGTTCCTGGTGCGTGTCGAGCGCCTGCCGGACACGGTGCAGACCGATCATATCGACTGGGGTTTCCATTTCGATAACCTGTACGGCTACGATTATCACTACACTACGTCGAAAGGCGTTTTCAGCAACCAGCTGCTGAATAATCCCAATCCGAATCAACCGATCGCGGCCAACGCCGGCGTCTCCGGAAAAGTCTACGGCGACGACCCGATGATCTGGTACGTCGACATGTACATTCCGTCGATCGCGCAAGGCATGCAGATCACCGCCGGTCGTTATCTTTCGCTGCCGGATATCGAAGCGCAATTCGCCCCGCAAAACTACCTGCTCACACACTCGATTCTTTACACGGCCGATGCATACACCAATATCGGGGTAATCACCACGACCAAGCTTTCGGATAATTGGACAGTGCAGCTCGGCGTGCACAGCGGTGATGACGTGGCGCCTTGGAACAAGGCATCGACAGCCTCGTTACAGGCCTGCGTGCGGTGGGTGTCGGACTCGAACAACGACATGTTGTATCCGTGTGTGGAGTCGTACAACGGCAAGAAACAAACCTACAACAACCTGCAGGAATTCGTGCTCACGTGGGGCCATCGCTTCACCCCGAATGTGCATATGCTGACCGAAGGTTATCGCCTCTATGTCAACGACCAGCCGGGGTTGCCGCCGGGGCAGGCAGCGCAGATTGGCGTAGTCAATTATTTCAATGTCGAGCTCGATCCGGCCAACATGATTTCGTTCCGCAATGAATGGGTCAAGGACGAGCAGGGCCAACGCACGGGTTACGCCACACGCTATGTCAGTACGACGCTCGGCATGACGCATTGGGTCAATCAGAATCTCGAAATTCGTCCGGAAATCCGCTACGAGCATTCACTTGATGTGCCGGCGTATGACAATGGCACGAAGTCCACGCAAAAGACCTTGCTGGTCGATGCGATTTTCCATTTCTGATAGCGATAGATTGCGTCGTGTGTCGCAACGAGTTTGTATTTGAATTGTTCAAGAGGCACCTATCATGATCACCGTATTTCGCAATGCCCTGATGTCGCTATTGTTGCTCACGCTGATTACCGGCGTGATCTATCCGCTCGCGGTGACCGGCATCGGCCAGTTGTTGTTTCCGCATCAGGCGCACGGCAGCGTGATCGAACGCGATGGCAAGGCACTCGGCTCGGAGCTGATCGGCCAATCGTTCAGCAGCCCGAAATATTTCTGGGGCCGACCTTCGGCGACCGCACCATTCGCGAATAATTCGGCGTCTTCCGGTGGCTCGAATCTGGCTGGCAGCAATCCAGCGCTGATCGATGTCGTGACCCAGCGCATCAAGACCTTGCGTGACGCCGATCCGGGCAACACTGCGACCGTGCCGGTGGACTTGGCGACGAGTTCGGCGAGCGGCCTCGATCCCGAAATTTCACCGGCCGCGGCGGCGTATCAGGTATCGCGCGTGGCACGCATGCGCGGCATTCCGCCGACCCAAGTACAGGCGCTGGTCGAGCAGGCCAGCACGGGCCGTACTTTCGGTCTGCTCGGCGAGCCACGCGTAAACGTACTCAAACTCAATTTGCTGCTTGACGGAAAATACTAGAAGCTACACATCGAGCTCGCAGGTTCGAGTTGACTTCACGCTGTGCAAAGTCGCGAGGTTGCACGCAAATCGGCGTTCCATATTTTCCGGCCACAGCAAAATCCATCCATCACTGCAAGATAGCGGATCATAAAATGTCTATTCGTCTTCGCGGTTTTATTTACCCTCTTGTCGCCATCGTTCTCGGCAGCGTCAGTATTGCTGTCGCGCATGCCAATGATGAGGCGATCGATGGTCGTGTTCGCAGCAGCAACGGCGATCAGGTCGACGCGTGTTTTGATCAGGAAACCGCGTTGTCTGCGGGCGAGGAATTCTCGGTCGTGCGGCATGCGTTGCAAACCCCGCCGAAAGGCGTCGTCACGATCAAATCCGCAGTCGTGGGTGTGATTCGCATCGACGCGGTCGATAGCCATGCGTGCGTCACTGCCAAATTGCTCGCTGGTTCTGCGCAGGCGCTCGATTGGGTCGAGCCAAAAATTCATCCGTAAGGCGTCATCCGACAAGGCAACGTCAGCGGCGCGCGGTTGCATTGTGTGTGCCAGCCGCCGCTGATCGATACAACGGCGTTTCTACGCCGGCACCGGTAGAGGCATAATCACGTCATGCCCAGCAGCTCGCCATACCAGCGCCCCGATCCCGATGCCTTGCTTGCGCGCATGCAGAAAGACGAAGCACGCGCCCAGCGTGGACGGCTGAAGATTTTTTTCGGCGCCTCGGCAGGCGTTGGCAAAACCTATGCGATGTTGCAGGCGGCGCATCAGCAAGCCGCCGCCGGCATTGATGTCGTGGTCGGCTATGTCGAACTGCATGGCCGTGCCGAAACCGAAGCGTTGCTCGCCGGCCTCGAAATTCTGCCGCCGCAATTGCTTGAACATCGCGGTATCGTGCTGCGTGAATTCGATCTCGATGCGGCGCTCGCGCGCAAGCCGCAACTGCTGCTGGTTGATGAACTCGCGCATTCGAATCATCCCGGCGCGCGCCACGCAAAACGCTGGCACGACGTCGAGGAATTGCGCGATGCCGGTATCGATGTCTACACCACGGTCAACGTTCAGCACGTCGAAAGCCTCAACGATGTGGTCGCGCAGATCACCGCGACGCAGGTTCGCGAAACCGTACCTGATGGCGTATTCGAAAGTGCCGACGAGGTCGAGCTGATCGACCTGCCGCCGGATGAATTGCTGCAACGTTTGCGCGAAGGGCGCATCTATATCGGCGAGAAAAGTCATCAGGCACTCGACCGATTTTTCCGCAAGGGCAACCTGATCGCACTGCGCCAGTTGGCACTGCGCGCTACCGCGGATCGGGTCGACGCGGCGATGCAGGAATACCGCCTGCGGCATGCAATTGAAAATCCATGGCATGCCGGCGAGCGCGTTCTCGTTTGCGTCGGGCCAGATCCTTTATCGCAACGTGTCGTGCGTGCGGCGCGGCGCATGGCGTTCGCGCTGCATGCGGAATGGCTCGCGGTGTATGTCGAAACGCCGCATCTGCAGCGCTTGTCGAAGGCCGCGCGCGATCGTGTATTGCGCACGCTCAAGCTCGCGCAGGAACTCGGCGCGGAAACGGCCAACCTCAGCGGCGAAAGTGTTGCGGCTGAATTGATTGCGTACGCGCGGCAGCGCAACGTCAGCAAGATCATCGTCGGCAAACCGTTGCGTGCGCGCTGGCGCGATCG
>JAYVTP010000258.1:0-1611 GCA_043788685.1 Pseudolysobacter sp.
CAGAGGTTGAACATGAATTTCACCGACATTTTTATCCGGCGCCCGGTGCTTGCTACCGTGATCAGTTTGCTGATCCTGGTGCTTGGCCTGCGCTCCGTCACCACCCTGCCCGTGTTGCAATATCCGTACACCGAAAACGCCGTGGTCACAGTCAGCACCACATATTTCGGCGCGGATCCCGATCTGGTTGCGGGCTTTATCACCACGCCGCTGGAAAACGCCATCGCACAGGCCAACGGCATCGATTTTCTCACGTCCAGCAGCTTCAGCAGCACCAGCTCCATCACCGCCAACTTGCGTCTGAACTATGACGCCAACAAGACGCTGACCGAGATTAATACCAAGGTCAATTCGGTACTGAACCAATTGCCGACCGGATCGCAGCAGCCAGTGCTCAGTGTGAAGATCGGCCAGACCATCGATTCGATGTACATCGGTTTCGCCAGCGATGTATTGCCGCCGAACCAGATCACCGATTACTTGATCCGCGTGGTGCAGCCGAAACTGCAGGCCATCGAAGGCATTCAGACCGCTGAACTGCTCGGCAGCAAATTGTTCGCGCTGCGGGTGTGGCTCGATCCGCAAAAACTCGCGGCGTATGGATTGACCGCGACCGACATCAATACCGCACTCGCCAACAACGATTATCTTTCCGGCCTCGGCAGCACCAAGGGCGAGATGATCCAAGTCAACCTGACCGCATCGACCAGCCTGCATTCGCTGGAGGAATTCCGCAACCTGGCGATCAAGCAGGCAAACGGTGCCATCGTGCGGTTGCAGGATGTGGCCAATGTCACGCTCGGCTCCGAGGATTATGAGTCGGCGGTAGGCTTCGACGGCAAGAAGGCGGTGTACATAGGCATCCAGGTGGCGCCCGCTGCCAACCTGTTGGACGTGATCAAGAGTGTGCGTGCAGCATTCCCCGAAATCCAGGCGCAGTTGCCACAAGGCTTGACCGGCGAAATCGTTTACGACGCCACCAAGTTCGTCAACAGCTCGATCAGCGAAGTAATCCACACCCTGCTCGAAGCGCTGCTGATCGTTGCGTTTGTGGTGTTCGCCTTCCTCGGCTCGCCACGCTCGGTGCTGATTCCACTGATCGCAATTCCATTGTCGCTGGTGGGCACGTTCACGGTGATGCTCGCCGCCGGATTCTCGATCAATCTGCTCACGTTGCTGGCGCTGGTGCTGGCCATCGGCCTGGTGGTGGACGATGCCATCATCGTCGTGGAAAACGTCAACCGACATATCGAGGACGGCATGAAACCGTTCCAGGCGTCATTGCTCGCCGCGCGTGAACTGCTCGGCCCGATTATCGCCATGACCATTGTGCTGGTGGCGGTGTATGTGCCGATCGGTTTCCAGGGCGGCCTGACTGGCGCGCTGTTCACCGAATTCGCCTTCACCCTGGTTGGCGCGGTCACGATTTCCGCGATCGTCGCGTTGACCTTGTCGCCGATGCTGTGCGCACGCCTGCTGAAAACACACCAGAGCGATCGCAGCGGCTGGGAAGAACGCCTGACCGATTTCATCGACCGGCGCTTCGAGGAAATCCGCCGCCCGTATCAACGCATGCTGCACGGCAGTCTGAATTTCCTGCCGGTCACGGTG
>JAYVTP010000259.1:0-3277 GCA_043788685.1 Pseudolysobacter sp.
GGCTCGATGGCGAAGAAGTGCTGGCGCGGCAACCGCCTTGGAGCGAGCGCACCGCGCGGATTTTGCGTCGTTACAAACTCGCGGTTTCGGTCGCGACGGTGGCGACTTTGGCGATACTGATCGGCAGCGCATTCGCGTTGTGGCAGGCGCGCGAGGCGAGCATCGCGCGCGATCGCGCCGAGCGCATCAACGTATTCCTGCAAGACATGCTCGGCGCGACCGATCATGGCAATCTCGGCCGCAACGCCAAGCTTGGCGACATCCTCGATAGCGCGCGGCGCAACGCCGATCATGTGCTGGTGAACGATCCGCCGACACGCATCGCGACCGAGCTGACCTTGGCGAAAACCTACGTCACGCTGGGCGATCTCGACAGCGCGCGCGAAACCGCGCAGTCCGCACTCACGCTCGCCGAGCAAAACAATCTGGACGAAGCCGCACTCGAAACGCGCATCGTGCTCGGTTATATCCTCGCGCATCGCGGCGATTTTACTGAGGCGGAAACCGTACTCGTCAGCGCGCGCGCGCAAGCACTTAAAACCGGTACGCTACGCCAACGCGGCGACAGCGCGGCGCAACTCGGGTTTCTCGAAACGCGTCGCGACAACGCCGCCGCGGCGCAGCGCTGGCTCGAAACGGCGCTGGACGAAACGCCGACCGAACTGATCGAATCACGCGCTGCGGCGATGAACGATCTCGCCGTGGTGCAGGATGCGCGCGAGGATTATGTCGGCGCGTTGATCACGATTCGGCAAGGCGTGGCGCTGCTGCGCGATGCTTTTCCGCTCGGCCATCCGCTGCTTGCGCAGGCGCTCGGCAATCTCGCCACGGTGCTCGATGATTCTGGCGATCATGCCGCCGCGTCCGCGCAATACGATGAGGCGCTGAAGATGAAGATCGAGCTGCTCGGCGAAAATCATTTCAGCGTGGTCAGCACGCTGAGCACATTGACGTGGCGCAGCGTCCAGCAAAAAGACACGACCGCCGCACTAGCCTATGGCGCGCGCGCTTGGGCCGCGGCGCAAACCCTGTCCAGCGACAATCCGCAAATCAGCTACGCCGCGATCACTTACGCGCAAGCTTTGATGCAGGCAAACCGTCCACGCGAAGCGCTGCCACTGGCCGAAACCGCATTGAAGATGCGCAAGGCAAAACTGCCGCCCGACGATATTTATTTGATCAATACCGAAAGCGTGCTCGGTCTGGTGCAGGCGCAAGCCGGTGATGTCGCCGCTGGTGAGGCATTGGCGCGCTCGGCCTACGAGCGGCAACTCGCGAAGCTCGGCGAGAAACACGTGCTGACGATGGCGGCGAAGCAGCGGCTTGAACTGGTTGTCGTGCTGAAGACATCCGTGCCCAAAACATAAAGTCATGCCGATGGTCGAATGAGTATACTTCTCTCGCTCCCTTTCATGCTTGCACTAATCCCAACATCCGCTATCATAATCAAGTGAATAGCCGCCAGCAAAAAACCCTCGAAGCCATCCTGATCCATCCGGTTAATGGCACTATCGAGTGGGGTCGAATCGAATCTTTGTTGATTGCGCTGGGTTGTCCCGTGATTGAGGGGACGGGGTCTTCGGTCACTTTCGATTGGCAGGGCCGTCGAGCAACTTTCCATCGTCCCCATCCCGGCAAGGAAGCCTTGCGCTATCGTGTAAAAGCAGTACGCGAATTCCTGCTACGTATGGAGATCAAGCCATGAACAATGCAATGTCATACAAAAGCTATACCGCGAGTATGAGCTTCGATGCCGAAGACAAGATCATCGTGGGTCGGGTGCTGGATATCGACGACATCATCATGTTTCACGGAGAGTCGGTGGCCGAGTTTGAAACCAATTTCCGCATGGTGGTAGATGATTATATTTCCGCCTGCGAAAAGCTCGGTGGCGCTCCGGAGAAACCGGCGAGCGGCAAGCTCATGCTCAGGGTCGCCCCGAATGTGCACGCGGCTGCGTTGAAGGCTGCTGCGCGCAGTGGCGTGAGTCTGAACAAATGGGCCGAGCAGGCTTTGAACGCGGCGAGTCGCAAGGCTTCGGGTCAGAAACAAGCGCGTGGTCAAGCAGGTACGCCGTGATGCCATTGTTCAAACTGGTTGCAATCGGGCGTCACTATTTTTTACTGGGCTGTTCTGTATTCACCAAGCGGCAGGCCTATTTACAATGAGTTGCGTCCTGCGAGTGTCTGCTCCTTCCGTGGAAGCAATGTTATTGCGAATGGTGTTGAAGCCATATCGGATTGAGAATAGTGTTGCGCACTTTAATGTCAGCGAAGCCGGCTTTGGCGATCTCGCTACACAGGCGGATGACGCAATCGAATTTCTTCGTGCTAATACGACGGAGCTTAGTTTAATGATCAGTGAAAACGGTGCGAGCGGCGTGCTGGATTTTTCGATTAAATGGCGGGATGTAGCGGTTCAGTACGACCGATTTCCCGCGGAACTAGTTCGCGCCGCGGGTAAGCTCGGGCTTGCGCTGGAACTCTCGCACTATCCCGCAGCAACAGGTTAACGGCGACACATTTGCGGCACCACGCGCGAAATTTTACGACGCGCGTCGGCGATTATGTCGGCCCCATCGCTGCCATATCGCGCCTTGCGGCATCGAGCCATTCGCTTTCCTTGCGCCGGTAATATTTCGGTGCAACTTTTTCGCGTTTGAGCATTTCCTGAAAGACTTCGCGCGCTTCGCGGAACCGTTCGCGCTTTTTCAGCAGAGCGCCGTAACGATAACGCGCTTCTTCGCCGGGATAACTGGTCGCGAGCACGGTATATTCGTTGAGCGCGGCGTCGGTCTCGCCGAGTTCATCGAGGCTGCGCGCGTAAAGCAGATGGCCGTCGCTGGAACGAAAATCCGGGTTGCTCTTGATCAAACTTTCGAGCGTTGCGCGAGTCGCGGCGAAATCGCGCTGCCCCGCCTGCGCCTGGGCGAGGCCGAGCATGAATTGCGGATCATCGGCGTAGATGCCGGTGAGGCAGCCGCGGAACAAATCGGCGGCGTTACCGAAGTCGCCCAAGCGCAGGCATTCCATCGCCAGTGCGCGGCGATTTTCCACCGTGCCCGACAGTTCGAGCTTCTGCGCGATCACGCGTTTCTGGCGTTCGGGATCGATCTTGTGCAACACGTTGCGCGCCACTGCGCGCCCGCGTGGATCGTTGCGCAGATCGGGAATCACCGCAGCGATCACATACACGATCACGGCAATGTAAGAGCCGATGAACAGCAGCCAGAGCCATGGCTGCGTGCGACCGCTGCGCACCGCATGTACGCCGCAGG
>JAYVTP010000260.1:0-4461 GCA_043788685.1 Pseudolysobacter sp.
GAAAGAGCAGCCGCAGATCGTGATCCTCGGCAAGCAGGCGATCGACGACGACGCCAACCAGACCGGCCAGATGCTCGCCGCGTTGTGGGGCCGACCGCAGGCGACGTTCGCCTCGAAAGTGGAAGTGAGCGGCGATGTTGCGCGCGTCACACGCGAAATCGATGCGGGCCTCGAAACCATTGAGGTCGACCTGCCCGCCGTGATCACCACCGACCTGCGCTTGAACGAGCCGCGCTTCATCAAGCTGCCCGACATCATGAAGGCCAAGGCCAAGCCGCTGGAAACGATCACGCTGGAATCGCTCGGCGTGGAATCTGGCGATCATCTCAAGACTACGAATTACGCCCCGCCGGCCAAACGCTCGCGCGGCGTGATGGTCAAGGATGTGCCCGAGCTGATCGCCGCATTGAAGGCCAAGGGCCTGCTCTGATTTCGACTTCATTGTTTTTATAGTGAACCGCTGCGGATTACTTCCGCGCCACCACCAAGAGAATTCGCATGAGCAAGATTCTGATCGTCGCCGAACATGACCACGGCAAACTCAATCCGAGCACGGCCAAGTGCGTGACCTGCGCGCTGCAAATGAGTGCGGACTCGGTCGACATCCTGGTGCTGGCCGCAGATCCTGCCGCGATCGCCGCCGAGGCCGCGCGCATCGATGGCGTGAGTCGCATCGTGACCATCGCCAACGCCGCCAATGAACACCCACTCGCAGCAGTGCTCGCGCCGCAGGTCGCTGCTGCGGCGACGGGCTACACGCATGTGCTCGGGCCATCGACCACGTTCGGCAAGGATCTTCTACCGCGCGTCGCCGGCTTGCTCGGTGTGGCGCAAGTATCCGACATCATGAAAGTGCAAGACGCCTACACCTTCGAGCGTCCGATTTATGCCGGCAATGCGATCATCACGGTTGCGGCGGCGAAGGATCAGGTCGTGGTCGCGACGGTGCGTAATGCATCGTACGCGGCGGCAAATTCCGGTACGAACGCGGCACCGATCGAAGCGTTGAATATCAGCGCGGAAATTCCGACGCATACGCGCTTTGTCGACCTGCAAGCCGGGGCCACCGATCGCCCCGATCTGCAGACCGCGAACCGCGTGGTTTCGGGTGGCCGGGCGCTTGGCTCGAAGGAAAATTTCGAGATCATCTTCAAGCTCGCCGACAAGCTCGGCGCCGGTGTCGGTGCATCACGCGCGGCGGTCGATGCGGGTTACGTGCCGAGCGACATGCAGGTCGGCCAGACCGGCAAGATCATCGCACCTGAACTCTATGTCGCGGTCGGCATCTCGGGCGCGATCCAGCACCTGACCGGTATCAAGGACGCCGGCACGATCGTCGCGATCAACAAGGACGGCGAAGCACCGATCTTCGAGATCGCCGATTTCGGCCTCGTTGGCGACCTGTTCAAACTTGTGCCGGAACTTGAGCAGGCGTTGTAAGCTAGCTGGTCATCGGGCTCGCGCAGATATGCTAGCGTTCGGTTTAATCTGCGCAGACTTCGCGCTGTGAGCGAATGGAGAGTTGCGTTGCACGAACCCGACGGGCATCTACCGAGCGCGATGGCGGATCGTGATATTCCGCTCTGCATCGATCTCGACGGCACGCTGCTGCGTTCGGATATGTTGCTCGAATCGGCGCTAAGCCTGCTGCGTCGCAATCCGTTTTATCTGCTGAGTTTTGTCGTGTGGCTGATGCACGGCAAAGCGCGATTGAAGCGCGAGATTGCGTTGCGCGCGAGCGTCGATGTGAGCCTGCTGCCGTACGACATTCGCGTGCTGGCGTGGTTGCAAGACGAAAATATCGGCCGTAAAAAAGTGCTGTGCAGTGCCAGCGATCGGCTGCTGGTGGATGCGGTCGTCCACCATCTCGGCGGCTTCGATACGGTGCTCGCGAGCGATGGTCTGGTGAATCTTTCCGGCACCCGCAAGGCGCAGGCGCTGGTCGAAAATTATTCCGATCGCGGTTTTGATTACGCCGGCAACGCTGCGCCGGATATGCAAGTGTGGTCACATGCGCGGCACGCGATCGTCGTCAATGCCAGCCCGGCGTTATTGCGGCGCGCGCAAAAAGCATTTTCCGTGACGCGGGTTTTCGCGCGCGAAAAATCCGGCGTGCGTATCTGGATACGCGCGCTGCGCCTGCATCAGTGGCTGAAAAATCTGCTGATCTTTTTGCCGCTGCTCGCCGCGCACATGCTGTTCGCACCGCAGGCAATGCAACGCTCGGTGCTCGCATTTTTCTGCTTCGGCCTGTGTGCCTCGGGCGTGTATCTGCTCAACGATCTGCTCGATCTCGAAGCCGATCGTCGCCACCCGCGCAAACGTTTTCGCCCGTTCGCGGCAGGTACACTGTCGCTGGTTGCCGGGCTGGTCGCAGCGCCGCTACTCGCGCTGGTTTCGTTCGCTCTCGCATTGTTTCTCTCGCCGCTGTTCGCCGCGGTATTGCTCGGTTATTACGCGCTGACCTTGGCGTATTCGTTCGCGCTCAAACGCATCGCGATGCTCGATGCGATCGCGCTCGGCGCGTTGTACACGGTGCGTATTCTCGCTGGCGCCGTAGCGGCGCAGGTCGAGCTGTCGTTCTGGTTGCTGGCGTTCTCGATGTTTCTGTTCCTGAGCTTAGCCATGCTCAAGCGTTACACCGAACTGCAAACCTTGCGCGGCGACGGTCAGTTCGGAATGAACGGACGCGGTTACACCGTCGACGATCTGCCGCTGATCCAGTCGCTAGGCAGCGCCAGCGGATTCCTCAGCGTGCTGGTGCTTGCGCTGTATATCAATAGCACCGCCAGCGAGGCCTTGTATCGCCATCCGCATTTCCTCTGGATGCTGTGTCCGCTGCTGCTGTATTGGGTCAGCCGCGCGTGGCTGATCGCACACCGCGGCGCGATGCATGACGATCCCGTGGTATTCGCGCTACTTGATCGCGTCAGCCGCATCATTCTGGTGTTGTGCGGCGCTGCCATCGTCGGGGCGATCTGATGCCGACCGTCGGCAGCAGTTGGGGGCGCTATCCGCCCGTCACGCAGAACATCGTGCCGCTGCATTCGCGCGATGCGGCGCTGCCGCTGACCGAAGGCAGCATGCTCGCCTACGGCAACGGCCGCAGTTATGGCGATAGCTGCTTGAACGACGGCGGCAACCTGCTGTTGACGCGCGGGCTGGATCGGTTTATCGCGTTCGATCCTGGCCGCGGAATCCTGCGCTGCGAGGCGGGCGTATTGTTCAGCGAAATTCTCGATCTCATCGTGCCGCAAGGCTGGTTTCTGCCGGTGCTGCCGGGTACAAAATTCATCACCGTCGGCGGCGCCATCGCCAACGATGTGCACGGCAAAAATCATCATCGCGCCGGCACATTCGGCGAGCATGTGCGGCAATTCGAATTGCTGCGCTCGGACGGTTCGCGTCTGCTGTGCGATCGCACGCAAAATGCAGAACTTTTCCACGCCAGCATCGGTGGACTCGGCCTGACCGGTGTGATCGTCTGGGCGGAATTTTCGCTGCAGCGCATCGCCGGCCCGTGGCTCGCGACCGAAACCCTGCGCTTTGAAAACCTCGCGGAATTTTTTTCGTTGTCGAGCGCTTCCGAAAAAGATTACGAATATGGCGTCGCTTGGATCGACTGCTGCGCGCCCGAAACCAAGCTCGGGCGCGGCCTGTTCATGCGTGCGAATCATGTGCTGGCGAGCAATTCTAAACGGCCACCGCGACAACGCCATGTGCGCATGCCGTTCACACCGCCGTTGTCGCTGGTCAATCGCGCCAGCCTGCGGTTGTTCAATACGCTGTATTATCACCGCCCGATCGCGGCGCATGGATTGAGTCACTACGAACCGTTTTTCTTTCCGCTGGATACGATCGCCGAGTGGAACCGCACGTACGGGCCGCGCGGATTTCTGCAGTATCAATGTCTGGTACCGCCGCAGGATTCTGCTGAAGTCGTCGCCGAGTTGTTGCGCATCATCGCGCGCAGCGGCACGGGATCTTTCCTCGCCGTGCTCAAGACCTTCGGCGAGCGCGAGGCGGCAGGACTGATGTCGTTCGCACGCGCCGGCACAACCCTGGCGCTGGATTTTGCGAATGCCGGGCCAGCCACATTAGCGCTGCTCGATCGGCTCGATGCGGTGGTCGCCGCGGCCAGCGGTTCGGTGTATCCGGCCAAGGATGCGCGTATGAGCGGCGCACATTTTCGCCAGTATTTTCCGCAGTGGGGAAAACTGCAAACCCATATCGATCCGAAATTCTCATCGAGTTTCTGGCGGCGAGTCACGGAGTAAATATACATGCGCAGAATCCTCATCATTGGTGCGACATCGGCCATTGCCGAAGCTACCGCACGCCTTTTTGCCGCGCGTGGCGATAGCTTGTTTTTGGTCGCGCGCGATGCCGATCGACTGCAAATCATCGCCACCGATCTCGGTGTGCGCGGTGCGGTGCGCGTGGCGATGGCAACGCTGGACG
>JAYVTP010000261.1:0-1705 GCA_043788685.1 Pseudolysobacter sp.
GCCAGCAGAAACAGCAAGCCATAACCTGCGCCGGATGCGGTGGTGAAAAAAATGACCGAGAGTGCGGGATGCATGCGGGATCAACGCGACAATAATCTGTCGACCCAGCGCAGCAACGGCGGCAACTGTGCGAGATCGATTTTTTCTTCCTGCGCACATGCAACGGCGTTGTTCTGGTTGCGTCGCGGTCGCGGTGGCAGATAACGATTCACGGGTTGGTAGCCGATCTCCGGCATGAGTGCATAACCTTCGCGCGCGGCCACCAGTTGCGACACTGCGGAATCCGCATCGCCTAGATCGCCGAAGTGTCGCGCATGCGTCGGGCACGCCAGCACACACGCCGGTTGGCGTTCTTCGACAGCGAGTGTTTCGTTGTAGATGCGATCCACGCACAACGTGCACTTCTGCATCGTGCCGCGCACCTCGCTGTATTCGCGCGCGCCGTACGGACACGCCCACGAGCACAATTTGCAGCCGATGCATTTGTCTTCGTCGATCAGCACGATGCCGTCTTCGGCGCGTTTGTAACTCGCACCGGTCGGACACACCGTGACGCAATCCGGTGTTTCGCAATGCAGACACGAGCGCGGGAAATGCACGGTCATCTGCTGTTTGGTTTCAACGTTTTCGACATCGTAGGTATGCACGCGATTGAACCAGACCCCGAACGGTTCGCGTTGTTGTTTGTTTTCATCGGGTAGCGGGCCGAACTCGCCGCCGTCGTTCCATTCCTTGCACGCCACCGCGCAGGCGTGACAACCGACGCAGATGTCCAGGTCGATCACGAGGCCGAGTTTTTTCGCGCCAGATTTTGCTTGCGGCAGGCAGGTCATGGTGTTGCGTCCAAGCGATTTTTGGCGTGCGGCAACGAGCGGCTGATCGACGTGTCGGTCGCTCGCGATTCGTCATCGCGCAGCGGTGCCTTCTCGATGCGCACACGCAGATCGAACCACGCCGCCTGACCGGTAATCGGATCGGCATTCGCATACGTGAGATCGGGCAGCACATCCGAAATCACGTGGTTGAGCAGAAAACCCGGCGCATGTTCCGGCGCATCATCGCTGAGTTTCCACGCGCCGCGGCGCTTGCCGATCGCGTTCCACGTCCACACCGTATTTGGCTCGACGCCGGCATGCAGTTTGGCTTGCACTTCAATGCGACCGTGATGCGATTCGACGATCAGCCAATCCTCATCGACGATGCCATGTAATGCGGCCGTACTCGGATGCAGATGCAGCCAGTTGCGTGTCGCAATCTGGCGCAGCCACGCATTCTGCGAACCCCAACTGTGGTACATGAACATCGGTCGCTGCGTCAGCGCCGACAGCGGAAATTTCTTCTGATCGATGCCGCTCCACTCGAACGGTTCGTACCAGAACGGCAGCGGATCGAAATACCGCGCGACTCGCGCACGGTCTTTTTCCGGTGGTTGTTGCTTACCGTGGCCGAGCGCAGCAAGGCGAAACTTTTGCAGTGTTTCGGAATACAACTGCAGCACGACGGGATCGGTCGAGCCGATGAATCCGAGGCCTTTCGACCACGCCAGATAATCGCGATTGGCCATCTTGTAATAACGCGCGGACTCTGGAATTTCGTGGTGCCAGAAACAGCCGTTGTCGATGTAGCGCTTGAGTTGCTCGGGATTCGGCTCGCCGATGCCGCGCTTGTCCGCGGCGATGCCGCGCCAGCCCGCGAGCAGGCCGAT
>JAYVTP010000262.1:0-1992 GCA_043788685.1 Pseudolysobacter sp.
CGTTTTCACGACGTCATCAAACGTGTACGTGAGCGGCGCGACACGCCCATTCTCCACGCCGAAAAACGCGTGCGCGAAATCATCGAGCGAACGCTTGCCGCCGCTGAGTTCGCGAATCTTGGTATCGGTATCGAGCCAGATCAGCTGGCCTTCGGAATAATAATCCTGCATGCGCTGCCAGTTGCTCCACGGCATCGAGCGCTTGTAGGCGAGGATCGGCTGGAACGTCGTGTCCTGCAGGTTGCGCCAGACACGGCCCTCGCGATGATCGAAAGTCGCTGCCACCAGTGCGAGTGATTCACGCGCCTGCTCCGCGTTGAGCATGCCGGCACGCGCGGCCAGCACGTTGCCCCAGTATTGCGTCTGGCCTTCGTACACCCACAGCAAACTGTTGCGCATCGGCACGTTGAAATTCGGCGTCCACAAATCCGCCGGACGACGAAACTTGCCATTCCACGAATGCGTGTATTCGTGCGCGAGCAGATCGCGGCCGGCGAATTTTTTCGGGTCGGTCAGGTACTCGCGGAACGTGCCGTTCTCGCTCGACTGGCCGTGCTCCAAACCGATGCCGCTGAAGTTATCCGACAGCGCCAGCAGCAGATCGTAGTGTGCGTAATGTTGCGCGCCGTAAAGTTTGCTGGCTTGCTGCACCAACGCCAGATGTGTGGCGAGAATTTCGGGTTTGGCGTCGAGGTATTTCGCGGCATCGGCGACCACATCCAGATGCGCCGGCGGAGTCGCGTTTGGCGCGAGATCGAAACGCTTGAAATACTTGCCGGCAAACAGCGGCGAATCGATCAGCATTTCCAGCGAGGTCGGCTTGAAGCGCGTGTTGTCGGACTCGGCGTTTGCCGTTTCCAGCGCCGTGCCGAATTGCCAGCCCGACGGCAACTTGATCGCCGGCTCAACCGTGATTTGCGATGAATAATGCCCGGCCGGATACAGCAGCACGGTATTCCACTGCAGGCCGATAATTTCCGGAGTGACAACGATGCGGCCCTGATCGTGATCCAGCGGCGAGACGAACTGGAAGTCCAGCATCAGCCGCGTTGCGCCCTGCGGCACATCGATATGAAACGCAAATACTTCGACCGGATCGCGTCGCCATTCGATGCGCTGGCCATTGGCGGTGATCGTGAGCCCGACCATCTGCTCGATCGGCCCAGTCGGCGAATGATTGCCCGGCAACCATTGCGGATACAGCAAGGTCAGCTCGCCAGCCGTGACCGGGATTTCCTCGTGTACGCGGAAGATGCGATGGCTCAAATCGGTGAGGTCCACGTTCAATGCGATGTTGCCCGCATACGCCGTGTCGGCGGGTGCCGGAATGGATTGCGCGACGGCGCTATCGGCGCCGATCGCAGCGGCAAGAATTAAAACGGACAACGACAACATACGCAGCATCGGGACCTCGCAAAGCCAATGATCGGAAAGACGGCGAGCGTCAGCGAACGCTTATCATCTTTCGATCATAAGGCATCGTGCGGCCGACTTGCATGGGCCGCACGTAACGCCTCAGCGCACGTCGTCCGCGGTTGATGCGAGAGCGATAGCCGCCGCGGCGGGCGTGGCAAATGAACGCCGCGGCGACAGCGATTTCAAACCGAACAACGGGCGCAATAGTGCGGTACGACGTATCACGAACTCGTGCATCAGCGCACAGCCACCGACCGTGGCGATGATTACCAACGCTGGCTCCAGCACCGGCCCGAGATGCAGCGGCATCAGCCAGTACGCGATCAGCACGATCAAACTCTGATGCAACACGTACCACGGAAACACCGCCTCAGTGGCGTAAGGCAACCAGCGGAACGGGCGGTTTAGCAGCGCATGGCCCCAGCCAAGTATTGCCAGCAACGCAGTCCACATATAAAGGCCACGCACGCTGCGAATACCCACAACCATCAGATCCGACGGATGCTCGCCGAGTTGCAGATCCCAAACGATATAGACCGCGAACAGCAACAGCGCGAGCACGATCGTGACATAGCG
>JAYVTP010000263.1:0-15529 GCA_043788685.1 Pseudolysobacter sp.
ATGCAGCTCGATCAGCAGCATGCGGCGCACGAATCGCCAGTCGTTCGGTGCGACGCGATAGTCGGCATCGGCGGCTTGCGCGCGACGCCAGCGGATGAATGCGAGCGTCGGCTGGATCAACAGGATTCCGATCACCACGAACAATCCGACCTTGGCGTGGAACACCGGATTGTGCGCATAAAATGCCCACGGTTTGATGCCGAACAGAACACGCGCGAGGCCGCTCGCGAGTACCGCGATGGCCGCGTACAAATAATGCAGATCGGTGCGCGCGAGCGCTTTGATATCGAGCGCCGGCGGGCCGCCGCGCAACAACGCCCATTCGCGCAGCAGCGTGAATGCAAGAAAAAAAATGCTGAGGAAATGCAGGTAGGCGAGTGCGGCATCGAGATACATTTTTATCCTTTGGTCACCACGGCAGATCGGACAGATCGACGTTGCCGCCGGAAATAATCAGACCGATGCGCTGGCCTTGAAAGCGTTCGCGGTTTTTAATCAACGCGGCCAGCACGGTGGCGCACGAGGCTTCGACGACGATTTTCAGGCGCTCCCAGATCAAGCGCATCGCGGCAATCGTCTCGGCATCGCTGACCAATAAAACATCCACGCCGTAAAGTTGCAGCAGGTGCAGATTGATCGCGCCGATGGTGCCGCGCAGGCCATCGCAAATCGTGTTCGGTACGATATCGGTCACGCGCTCACCGCGTTGCAGCGATGCAAAACCATCGGCCGCGCCTTCGGGTTCGGCGGCGAAAATTCGCATCGTCGGGAATAGCGATTTCGCCGCGATCGCCGTGCCGCCGATCAGCCCGCCGCCGCCAAGCGGTGCGATCACCGCATCGAGTTTAGCGATCTCGTTCAGCAGTTCCAGCGTGGCGGTGCCTTGTCCGGCGATCACGTGCGGATCGGTGTACGGATGCACCAGCGTGGCGCCGGTCTCAATACGCACGCGCTCGGCGGCTTGCTCGCGAGCGGCGATCGTGGCGGCGCAGCGATGCAGGATCGCGCCGTAATTTTCGATCGCGGCGATTTTGGATTTCACCGCGCCGTCCGGCACGATCACATGCGCCTTGATGCCACGCGTGCGTGCCGCCAGCGCGAGCGCTGCGCCGTGATTGCCGGACGAATGCGTGACCACGCCGCGCGGCGCGACGGCATCATCCAGCGCCCACACGGCATTGCACGCGCCGCGAAACTTGAACGCGCCGACGCGCTGAAAATTCTCGCATTTGAAAAACAATTCGGCACCGACCAGCGCATCCAGACTGCGCGAACGCAGCACCGGCGTGCGATGCGCATGCGGTGCGATGCGCGCGGCGGCAGAGTGGATATCGGCGAGCGTGGGAACGATTAAAGACGACATGATCCACCGGATTCTGCGAGTGCGATAACCATACACGCCGCGCCCGCGCGCTGACCAGTGCGGATCGGCAGGCGGCCTTCGACAGCGTGGCAATGTGCGGTCAAACTGTGTGCTGACGATCAAATCGAATTGAAGGTTTTATGAGTGCATCGGAATTGACCGCCGCGCAACGCGCACCGGTATATCTGCGTGACTATCGCGCCCCCGCATGGTCGGTGCTTAATGTCGCGTTGGAGTTCGATCTGGACGCGGCGCAGACCGAGGTGCTGGCCGATCTCGAGTTGCAGCAGGATCCCGCGCAAGCGGATGCCGTCTTGTTTCTGCACGGCGAGGCGCTCGAGTTGATGGAAATTTTTTTGGATGGACAGGAGCTATCGCCTGCAGATTACCAACTCGACGCGAACGGATTGACCTTGCCACAGGCGCGCGGCAGCGTGCGACTGCGCACGCGAGTGCGGATCGCGCCGCAGCACAACACGGCGCTGCAGGGTTTGTATCTCAGTGGCTCGCACGAGGCCGGATTTCTGCTCACGCAATGCGAAGCCGAAGGCTTTCGGCGCATCACGTTTTTCACTGATCGCCCGGATGTGCTCGCGCGCTACAGCGTGATACTGCGCGCCGATCGCGCGCGGTATCCGGTGCTGCTGGCGAACGGCAATCCCGATGGCGCGGGCGAGTTGCCGGATGGGCGGCACTGGTCGCGCTGGTCCGATCCGCATCCGAAACCAAGTTATTTGTTCGCGCTGGTCGCGGGCAAACTCGAACATATCGAAGACTGGTATCGCACCAGCGAAGGTCGTGATATTTGCCTGCGCATCTACGCCGAAGCGAACGTGATACTGCAGTGCGATCACGCGATGCAAAGTCTGAAAAATTCGATGCGCTGGGACGAGGAAAAATTCGGTCGCGCCTACGATCTCGATGTATTCAATATCGTCGCCACGCACGATTTCACGATGGGCGCGATGGAGAACAAGGGTCTCAACATCTTCAACGCGAAATATCTGCTGGCCGATATGCAGACCAGCACTGATGCCGATTTTGCGCATGTCGAAGCGGTGGTCGCGCACGAATATTTCCACAACTGGACCGGCAACCGCGTCACGTGTCGCGACTGGTTTCAACTGAGTTTGAAAGAAGGCTTGACGGTATATCGCGAACAGGAATTCTGCGCCGACATGGGCTCGCGTTCGCTCAAGCGCATCGAGGATGTGCAGACGTTGTGGCGCGCGCAATTTGCCGAAGATGCCGGCCCGCTCGCGCATCCGGTGCGGCCCGAGCGGTATCTCGAAATCAACAATTTCTACACCGCCACGGTCTATGAAAAAGGCGCGGAAATCGTGCGCATGCTCGCGGTGGCACTGGGTCGCGACGGATTTCGTCATGGCATGGATTTGTACTTCGCGCGGCACGATGGCCAGGCCGCCACGGTCGAGGATTTTCTGGCCGCGCTCGGTGATGCCAACAAAACCGATCTGTCGAATTACCTGAGCTGGTATCGCCAGGCCGGCACGCCGCGACTCAGCGCGAATGGCCGTTACGACGCGGCGAGCCGCACGTATCATTTGCAGTTGTCGCAGCACGCAGCGTCTATTTTATTGGCGGCGGACAATTCGGTTTTGCCGATTCCGGTAGCACTGAGTTTGTATCTGCCGAATGGCGATGCGCTGCCGTTGCGACTTGTCGACGAAGTTGCAGCGAGCGGAATCGAACGGGTCTTCGTGCTTGATCGCGACAGCATGACGCTGGTGTTCGAGGACGTTGGTGCGCCACCGGTGCCGTCGTTATTGCGCGGTTATTCCGCGCCGGTTTTGCCGCAGCTCGATCTGAGCGCGGACGATCTCGCGCTGCTGTTGCGCGCCGACAGCGATGGCTGCAATCGCTGGATGGCAGCGCAGGCTTTGATGACGCATCTATTCGATTCTGATGTGAATGATGCGTCGACGCTGACCGCGCTAAAAAACGGCCTGATCGCAGCGATGGACGATGCGACACTTGATCCCGCGTTGCTCGCGCAACTGCTGACTCTGCCCGCAGATACGATTCTCGCGGAGCGTCTGGCCGAAATCGATCCCGGTGTTCTGCATGAGCGGATCGGTGCGCTCGAAAAAAATCTCGCAACGGTTTTGCATGCACGCGTACTCGCGTTTTACGACGCGTTGAGCGCCGATGAAACCGGTGCGATCGGGGCATCCGCACAGGCACGCCGACGCTTGAAAAATCGCTGCCTCGATTTGCTTTGCTCGCGCAACGATGCCAGCGGCATCGTGCGCGCGCTGCGCCAGTTCGAGAACGCGCGTTGCATGACCGACAGCCTCGCTGCGCTGATCTGTCTCGTGCGCGCCGGCGGCGAACCGGCCGAACATGCGCTGGCGGCTTTTCATGCGCGCCATGCCGACGATGCGCTGGTACTCGACAAGTGGTTTGCGGTGCAGGCCGCGCGGCCGCATGCCGACGCGTTGGACATGGTGCAAGCCTTGACCGAACACGCGGATTTTCGCTGGAACAATCCGAACAAGGTGTATGCGTTGTTCATGACCTTGGGCCGCAACCTGCATGCGTTTCATCGTGCCGACGGCGCCGGTTATGCGTATCTCGGCGCGTGCGTGCAGCGCCTCGATACGATCAATCCGCAAGTCGCCGCGCGCTTGGCCGCGTGTTTCAAGGAGTGGCGGCGCTACGAGCCGCAACGGCGCGCGTTGATGCAGAGCGAGTTGCAAAGACTGCTCGAGCTGCCGACGATGTCGCCGGATTTGCGCGATATCTTGCAGCGTGCACTGGCCTGAGATTTTCCTGCGCCGTTGCGCGCTACGCTCGTGAATCTTCGCTCATTGTCTGTTTGCTGAACGGCAATACTCGCGTTGACAACCATTCTGCCGCCCACACGTTAAATATTGTGAGTTCAGGCGTAATTCACTGCCCTGAGCCTAGCTTCAGCATATAAACGTGGGGTAGGAGAATCGATCATGTCACGCTTCATTCCGTTATTGGCCGCGCTGGCGCTCGGTGGTTGTGTAGTGCAGCCGCCGAACTATGTGCGTTACGACGCACCGGCAGCAGAAGGCGGGTATGCCGATAACTACGTCAATCGCGATGTGCGATCCGATGATGCGCGCGGCGATGTCGATCCGTCTGCGGACAATGGCAATTATGCAGATCGCACGCGCGATGATGACACCGCGTCCGGCTATGGCAGCTACGCCGAAGATCTACAGGGTGGCGATCACGACGATGCTACGGGCGGCTACGTGGACGTACCCGACTATATCGAATATCCGGCTTATTACAGCTCGTTGTGGCCGGTCTACGGCAATTATTATTATCCGTATGCATCGCCGTACTTTTATCCCGGCGTGACTTTTTACCCGAGCGGTTTCTATGGCTCGGGTTATGGCGGATTCGGTTGGGGACTCGGCTTGAGTTTCGGTTTCGGGTTCTCGCCGTGGCGTTCGGCGTATTGGGACAACTATTACAACTGGGGCTACTGGCGCCACAACTATCCCAACTACGGCGACTATTATCCTAATCGTCGTTTCGGCAGCGCGCGCAATGAAGCCGCTCGGGTGGCATCGTTCGGCGGCAATCGCGGCGGTCAGGGATTTGCAGCGCGCGGCAATTCGGTCAACTCGCGCGGCGGTGCTGCCGGTTTGCCTACATGGGGCGGTCAACGCGCCGGTATCGGCAGCTCGCGACTGACGCAAGGCAATGCGCAGCAGCGCAGCAGCGGGTTTGCCGGCCAGAACGGCACGGTACGCAATAGCGCTTTCGGCATTCCGAGCAATCGTGCCGCTATCGGCAACAGTTACGGCGAGCGTGGTAATACGCGCGGTGGCAACTATCGAGGCACGGGCGGCGGAAATCAACCGATGCCGAATTCAGCGGTGATGCCTTCGGCGTCGTATCGCGATCAATCGCGTGGCAGTGCGGCGGCCGGGCTGAATAATCGTCGCGATGGCGCGAGTATCAATTCGTCATCGCCGTCACGGCAGCAGGATTATTCCAACGGCCTGCGTTCGAGTTCGCAATATTCCAGGGCTAGCCAGAACTATTCGAGCCAGCAGCGCGCAAGCAACAGTTATCGCAATCAGGCGAACTACGGTAATAGCGGCGGTTATGCCTATCGCGGTTCGGCAACCAGTGGCGCAAGACAGTCGCGCACCGGTGGTTACATGCCGCATGAATATACGTCGCCCAAGGCGGATCACAGCGCCGCACCGCGCGGCTACATGTCCTCCGGTTCGCGCGGTGGTTTTCAAGGGCCGTATGGCGGCGGTCAGGCCGGTCGCAGCAGTGGTGAAGCTCGCAGTTCAGCCGGACATTCGAGCAGCGGCGCGCGAGCTGCGCCATCCTCGTCATCGCGCAGCTCTGGATCTAGTGGACATCGTCAATAAGCTGTCGCAGCGGCAAAACCTGCTGAAATCGCTGTCACACAAGATCACTTGTGTGACAGCGATTGTCACAGCATAATTGCTTTGCGTCACATCGCGTCGTAAAGTGACGTTCAACGCCAAATCACTCGTCGAGAAGGCCGCCAGCCTTTGCCGACAAAACTGGGTAAGCGCGGGAGATAGCGAAATACTCAGGCAACTAACGCCAGTCGTGGCGAACTTCACGCGACTGCATATAAATCTGACGCCCGGCAATACGGCCCTCTTGGATTCCCCCTGTTCCTATGGCCGCCGGGCGTCAGACCCTTTCTTCCTGAAAGCCCTACGTTCCCTGGGCTTCCCCTCGTTTGGTGCGCGTCGGCCCCTGACCTCCAACTGCCGTCGCGCTGAGCTTGCCGCGCCGTGCACCAACGAGAGTGCGAGAATGACTAAGCAGAAGTCGTGCCAAGCGTGTGCCGGATAGGTCGGATAGAATAGCGCTCTGTTTTCAGTCAGCGGTAAAGCGACCGACGCCATGGATTTTCAACAGCAATTTGATGTGATCGTGGTCGGCGGCGGCCACGCCGGTACCGAAGCGGCACTCGCTGCGGCGCGTGTCGGTGCGCGCACCTTGCTGCTCAGTCACAACATCGAAACCATCGGCCAGATGAGTTGCAACCCGGCCATCGGCGGTATCGGCAAGGGCCATCTGGTGCGCGAGATCGATGCGCTCGGTGGCGTCATGGCGCGCGCGGCGGATCGCGCCGGCATCCAGTGGCGCACCTTGAACGCGTCGAAAGGTCCCGCCGTGCGCGCAACGCGTTGCCAGGCCGATCGCATGTTGTATCGCGCCGCGATTCGCGAACAGGTCGAGAACCAGCCCAACCTCACGTTTTTCCAGCAAGGCGTGGATGATCTGATCATCGAAGGCGCGCGTGTGCGCGGTGTGGTCACGCAGATGGGTTTGCGTTTTCACGCCCAGACCGTGGTATTGACTGCGGGTACATTCCTCGCTGGATTGATCCATATCGGTTTCGCCAATTATCGTGGCGGCCGCGCGGGTGATCCGCCGGCCCAGCAACTGGCCGAACGCATGCGCGAATTGCCGATCCAGGTCGGGCGTCTGAAAACCGGCACGCCGCCGCGCCTCGACGGCCGCAGCATCGATTTCTCCTCGCTTGAAGAACAGCCTGGCGATACCCCGATGCCGGTGTTTTCGTTCAGCGGCAGCGTGACCGATCATCCGCCGCAAATGTCGTGCTGGATCACCCACACCAGCGAACGCACGCATGAAATCATTCGCGGCGCGCTGGATCGCTCGCCGCTGTATACCGGCAAAATCGAAGGCACCGGCCCGCGTTATTGCCCGTCGATCGAAGACAAAGTGGTGCGCTTCGCCGAAAAATCCTCGCACCAGATCTTCATCGAGCCGGAAGGTTTGCATACCCACGAGATTTATCCGAATGGCATTTCCACCTCGCTGCCGTTCGATGTGCAGCTTGAGCTGGTGCGCTCGATCAAGGGTTTCGAAAACGCGCACATCACGCGGCCGGGTTACGCCATCGAATACGATTATTTTGATCCGCGCGGACTCAAGGCCAGCCTTGAAACCAAGGCAATAGAAGGTCTGTTTTTCGCCGGCCAGATCAACGGCACCACCGGCTACGAAGAAGCCGCTGCGCAAGGCCTGATCGCCGGCCTCAACGCCGCGCGACAGGCGCAAGGCAAAGAGGCATGGAGCCCGCGCCGCGACGAGGCCTACATCGGCGTGTTGATCGACGATCTGATCACCAACGGCACGATCGAGCCGTATCGCATGTTCACCTCGCGCGCTGAGTATCGCTTGCATCTGCGAGAGGATAACGCCGACCTGCGCCTGACCGAAATCGGCCACGGCCTCGGTTGCGTCGACGATGCGCATTACACCGCGCTGTGCCGCAAGCGCGAGGCGGTCGAGCACGAGACCGCGCGTTTGCGTTCGCTGTGGGCAGCACCAGGCAATGCGCTCGGGCGCGAAGTCGAAGCGACCCTTGGCATCACGCTCACGCGCGAAACGCATGCGCTGGATCTGCTGCGCCGCCCCGAGCTGGACTACGCCGCATTGCGCCGTGTCGCCGGCATCGCGCCGGGCGTGGACGATGACAAGGTGGCCGGCCAGGTTGAAGTGCAGGCCAAGTACTCCGGTTATCTCGAACGTCAGCGCGAGGAAATCGCGCGGCAGAAACGGCACGAGGAAACCGCGATCCCCGCATCGTTCGACTACTTGCACGTGCACGGCCTATCCGCCGAAGTGCAACAAAAGTTGCAAAGTATACAACCGCAAACGGTCGCTCAGGCGATGCGGATTTCCGGTGTCACGCCGGCGGCGATCTCGCTGCTGCTGGTGCATCTGACGCGTCGCGGCCATCGTCGCGTCGCCTGACCCGGCGCCAGGAGAATTCATGAATTTTTTCGCGCAACGGATTGCCGTGCGGCTATTTTTTTTGCTGGCCGCGAGTATCGCGTTCAATCACGCGCGCGCCGATGAGGAGCCGAGTGCCACGCCGTATCGCCCGACCATTTCCAATCCAGCGGATCTGTCCGCACCGGGGTATGTGGAGTTCGAGGGCGGCCTGCAGCGCATTCACGCCGCCGACGATACACGCCGCGACAGCGTGCCGTATCTGTTCAAATATGCGTTCAGCGATACCTCTGGCATCCTGCTCGGCGGCGATGCGCATATCGCCCAGACCTTTCCGCGCGGATCGAGCTTGAACGGCCTCGGCGATACGTTGCTGGAATGGAAACAGCGTTTTGCGCTCAGTGCCGATACTGCGCTTGGGTTCGAGGCCGGGTTTCAATCGCCGACATCGAGCAATGGATTGGGCTACAGCAAAACCAATTATATTTTCAATGCGATTCTGAGCAGCAACTTCGGCACCAATCACATCGATCTAAATGCCGGCGCGGTGCGTATTGGCGATGCCACACCCGGCACGAGTCGCATCCAGCAAACCTGGGCGGCGAGTGTGTCGCGACCGTTCAACGAGCAGCTCGGCGGCGCGCTGGAACTTTCTGGCACGCATCAAACCAATGCCGGCTCGACTTCGGAACTGCTCGCTGCAATCAACTACAATGCATCGTCACGCGTGGTGTTCGATACCGGCTTTGCCTACCAGCTTAACCACGCCGCCCACGACCGCACGTTTTTTGCCGGCGTGACCTGGTTGATCGGCAAACCGTTCTGATTTCGCACGCTGGCGTTGCCGCGCTGCTCCATCAACTCTGCGACAACTTGAGCACACTCACGCCAACATCATGCTGACTATCGAACAACGAATCGCCGTGGAAATCGCGGCCAAACCGCATCAGGTACAAGCCGCCGTCGATCTGCTGGATGGTGGCGCGACCGTGCCGTTCATCGCACGCTATCGCAAGGAAGCTACCGATGGTTTGGACGATACGAAATTGCGTATGCTCGAAGATCGCCTGCGTTATCTGCGCGAGCTCGAAGAACGCCGCGCAGCGATACTCGAAAGCATCAGCGAACAGGGAAAACTCAGCGACGAATTGAAGCGCGAGATCGAGGCCGCCGATACCAAATCGCGACTCGAGGATTTGTATCTGCCGTACAAGCCGAAACGTCGCACCAAGGCGCAGATCGCGCGCGAAGCCGGGCTCGAACCGCTTGCGCACGGCTTGCGTGATGATCCGACGTTGATACCGGAAACGTTCGCGCAGCAACTCATCAGCGCCGAGAAAAATATCGCCGATAGCAAAGCCGCACTCGATGGCGCGCGTGCGATTCTGCTCGAGGAATTTTCCGAAGATCCGGCACTGCTCGGCGAGCTGCGCGACTGGCTCTGGGACAACGGTCAGATTCGCGCGCATGTGGTCAAGGGCAAGGAAAACGAAGGCGCCAAGTTCGCCGACTATTTCGATCATGCCGAGGCGATCAAGAGCATTCCGTCGCACCGCTTGCTCGCGCTGTTTCGCGCACGCAACGAAGGTTTTCTCGATATCGAACTCGAGCCGCTGGCCGCGAGTTCCTCGGCGCGAGTGGAAGGCGCGCCCGATCCGGCCGTGCTCGCTGGTCATGCGTATGGCGAAGGCCGTGTCGCGACGCGCTTTGGGATCGACAATCGTCAGCGCGCGGCGGACGTGTGGCTGCTCGAAACCTGCCGCCAAACCTGGCGCATCAAGCTGCATCTGCACCTCACGCTCGACCTGTTCGGCCGCGTGCGCGAAGCCGCCGAAGACGAAGCGATCCGCGTTTTTGGCGATAACCTTAAAGACCTGATGCTGGCCGCACCGGCCGGGCCGAAAGTGGTGATGGGACTCGATCCCGGCATTCGCACCGGCGTAAAAGTAGCCGTGGTCGACGGCACCGGAAAACTGCTCGGCACGCACACGATTTATCCGCACGAACCGCGCAAGCAGTGGGACGAATCGATCGCGCAACTCGCCACCGCGTGCAAGGCCTTCGGCGTGAACCTGATCGCGATCGGCAACGGCACGGCTTCGCGCGAAACTGATCGGCTCGCCGCCGAGCTCATGAAAAAACATCCGGAATTCACGCTCAGCAAGATCGTGGTGTCCGAAGCCGGCGCATCGGTGTATTCGGCATCCGAACTCGCGGCGAAAGAATTTCCCGAACTCGATGTCAGCCTGCGCGGCGCGGTGTCGATTGCGCGCCGCTTGCAGGATCCGCTCGCCGAGCTCGTGAAGATTGATCCGAAGTCAATCGGTGTTGGCCAATATCAGCACGATGTCAATCAAGTGAAGCTCGCGCGCGCACTCGATGCGCGCGTCGAGGATTGCGTGAATGCGGTAGGCGTGGACGCTAACACCGCATCGGGCGCGTTGCTCGCACGCGTCGCCGGACTCTCACCCGGCGTCGCGGAGAACATCGTCAAGTTTCGCGACGAACACGGCGCGTTCAAGTCGCGCAAGGATTTGTTGAAAGTGCCGCGTCTCGGCGACAAGGCGTTCGAGCAATGCGCCGGATTTCTGCGCATCGCCGACGGTGAAAATCCGCTCGACGCATCCAGCGTACATCCCGAAGCCTATCCGCTCGTGCAACGCATCCTGAAAAATTGCGGGCGCGAAGTGAAGCAGGTGATCGGCGACAGCGTATTTCTCAAAAGTGTGAACGCGAGCGACTATACCGATGAAAAATTCGGCCTACCGACGGTGCGCGACATCCTCAAGGAGCTCGACAAGCCGGGCCGCGATCCGCGTCCCGAATTCAAGACCGCAACCTTCGCCGATGGTGTCGAAGATATCCGCGATCTCAAGCCCGGCATGATCCTCGAAGGCGTGGTCAGCAACGTCGCCGCGTTCGGCGCGTTCGTCGATCTCGGCGTGCATCAGGATGGTCTCGTGCACGTGTCGGCGTTGTCGAACAAATTCGTCAAGGATCCGCGCGAAGTCGTCAAGGCCGGCGACGTGGTCAAAGTGAAAGTGCTCGAAGTCGATCTGCCGCGCAAACGCATCGCCTTGAGCATGCGCATGGACGATCCGATTCCCGAAGCGCGCACGCCGGGTACGACTGCCAGCACGCGACGTGACGAGCGTGGTGCACGTTCGGTGCCGCGTGATATTTCTTCCAGCTCGCGCGCGCCGCAGAAACCTGCCGCCGCGCCGGGCAGCAACGCCTTCGCCGATGCGTTCGCCAAAGCCAAACGCAACTAATGCAAGCGCAACTAATGAAGGATGCAAAGTGATCAATAACGATGTGTTGCGCAGCGTGCGTTACATGCAGGATTTCAGCGATGCGAAGATCGTCGAGATCATCCAGCTCGCGCAGCCGGAAACTACGATCGAGAAAGTCGATGTCACGGCATTTCTGCAGCGCGAAGACCTCGAGGGTTATCGCGATTGCAACGACAAGACGCTGGCGAATTTTCTCGATGGCCTGGTGTTTTTCAAACGCGGCAAGGACGAGAGTATGCCGACGCGTCAGGCTGAGGCGCGCATGAGCAACAACGTCGTGCTGAAAAAATTGCGCGTCGCGTTCGAGCTCAAAGATGCCGACATGCACGCGATTTTATTGGCGGCGGGATTTCCCGTTTCCAAGCCCGAACTGAATGCGTTGTTCCGCCAAGTCGGGCATCGCAACTATCGCGATTGCGGCGATCAGTTGCTGCGGAATTTTCTGAAGGGATTGACGCTGCGCGTGCGTGGTTGAGTGATTCCGAAACTCAAAAAAAGCAGCAAAGAAAGACCGTCATTCCAGCGCAGGCTGGAATCCATTTTGACTTTACATCGCACAATCAACATGGATTCCAGCCTCCCCTGGACTGTGCAGGCAGGACGCCGGAACGAACATGCGCATCGCGCATGGCCCGAAGGGCGAGCGGCGGAAGCCGCGAGTCATGACGGCTCTTGCTTATTTCTTCGCGAGGCCTCCGCGCCTTGATAACCGACTGGCGCAGTCGCTCAACGGATCAGAAGTTTCAGCAGGAAATCCGCTGCTTTCGCATATGGCGGACGCAGCAGTGACAACGTGCTGAAACGCGCCTGATACAACACCGGCTTCTGTTTGCTGAAAGTCAGGAAGCTATCGCGACCGTGATAGTGGCCCATGCCGGATGGGCCGACGCCGCCGAACGGCAGTTCGCTCTGCGCAATCTGGAACACCGTGTCGTTCACCGCCACGCCGCCGGCGACGGTGCGATTGAGCACACTCTCGGTGCGCTGTTGGTCGTGATCGAAGTGATACAGCGCGAGCGGGCGTGGCCGATCGTTGATGTAGTCGATCGCGGCATCAACCGAATCGGTCGCGATCAACGGCAGGATCGGGCCAAACAATTCGTCGTGCATGAGCTTGAGATTTTCGCCTGCGTTCAATACCAGCGTTGGCGGCAAGATGCGCCGCGCCGCATCATTCGTGCCGAATTGAATCACGTCGGCGCCCGCCGCGCGCGCTTCATCGAGATACCCGACGAGGCGTTGATATTGCCGATCATTGATGATGCTGGTGTAGTCGGGACTGGTGCCGAGATCGGGATAACGCGCCGTAATCGTGACGCGCATCGCCTCGACGAAATCCGGAATCATCGCGCGCGGCAGCAGCACATAATCCGGCGCGATGCAGGTCTGTCCGGCGTTGAGAAACTTGCCGCTGGCGATGCGCTCCACCGCGGTTTTCACCGGATAGTCCGGCGCGATGATCGCGGGCGATTTGCCGCCGAGTTCGAGCGTGATCGGCGTCAGGTTCGGCGCGGCGGCGGCCATTACCATGCGCCCGACCTGGGTCGATCCCGTGAAGAACAAATGATCGAGCGGCAATGCGGAAAAATCGGCAGCGACATCGGCGCCGCCGAGGATGGTCGCAACGCGATCCGCGGGGAAAACTTCGCTGAGTAAAACCTGTAAAAGCTCGGCGGTACGTGGCGTGTGCTCGGACGGTTTCAGCATCACGTGATTGCCCGCTGCAATCGCTGCGGCGAGCGGCATCAGTGCGAGATTCACCGGGTAATTCCACGGCGAAATAATGCCGACCACGCCGAGCGGCTGATAACGGATCTCGGTCGTCGCCGGCCAGAAATTCATGTCCGCCATCGCGCGTTTTGGTCGCATCCAGCCGCGCAGATGCGAGCGCAGATGGCTGATCTCGTTGAGCACGGTCATGCCATCGCTGAGCAAGGATTCGTGGCGCGAACGCTGGCCGAAATCCGCGCTCATCGCCGTGGCAAATTGTTCGAGCCGCGCCTTGAATGCGCTGCGCAAACGCGCCAGATCGTCCATGCGCTGCGCGTAGTCCGGCACGTGTAGTCGCTGCGCCGCGCGCAGATGATTCAATACGCTGGAAAGATCCGGGCTGATGGTCGCGGCAGTTTGCAATTTTGCGTTCATGGTTATCTCGCGGCGGGGCGTGCTCCGATGCTAACATTCCGGCTTTCCCGGCGTGGTGATTCCGATGAATTTGCGTGCGTATCGCGGCCAGTTGCCGCGCCTTGGCAAGAACGTTTATGTCGATGCCAGCGCTGTGCTGGTGGGTGACATCGAGATCGGTGACGACGCCTCGATCTGGCCGTGCGTGGTCGCGCGCGGCGACGTCAATTTTATCCGCATTGGCGCGCGCAGCAATATCCAGGACGGCTGCGTGCTGCATGTCACGCACGATGGTCCGTTCACACCGGGCGGAAAACCGTTGCTGATCGGCGCGGATGTCACGGTTGGTCACGGCGCAATCCTGCACGCGTGCACGATTGAGGATGCGTGCCTGATCGGCATGGGTGCGCGCGTGCTCGATGGCGCGGTGGTAAAAAAAAATGCGTTCATCGGCGCGGGTGCGGTGGTATCGCCCGGCAAGATCATCGCCGCAGGCGAATTGTGGCTTGGCAATCCGGCGCGTTTCGCCAGAAAATTGACAGAACGCGAACTTGAACAGTTGCATTATTCGGCAGCACATTACGTGCGACTGAAAGACGAGTATTTAGCGGTCGGCTCATAACCAGCGTCGTCCAAAAGAACCGTCATTCCAGCGCAGGCTGGAATCCATTTTGATTTTCTAGGTCTGACACGGCGGGCAGATCAAGGTCAAACTGGATTCCAGCCTGCGCTGGAATGACGAGCGAAAAATTTACACGCCGCTGCGCCCGCTTACCCATTGCTTCTTCGGAGAATTCACAATGCACTACCGCACCCTCGGCAAATCCGGCCTCAAAGTTTCCGAACTCGGCCTCGGTTGCATGGGCATGAGCGAGTTCTACGGCGCGCGTGACGACAAGGAATCGGTCGCCACGATCCATCACGCGCTCGACCAAGGCATCAATTTTTTCGACACCGCCGACATGTACGGCCCGTATATCAACGAAGAATTGCTCGGTTTCGCGCTGGCGGCACGACGCAGCGAAGTGGTAATCGCGACCAAGTTTGGCTTCGAGCGTGATCCCAACGATCCATCAAGACGTGCAATCAACGGCAGCCCGGCATACGTGCAGTCGAGTTGCGAAGGCAGCCTCAAGCGGCTCGGTGTCGAGGCCATCGATCTGTATTACCTGCACCGCGTCGCGAGCGATACGCCGATCGAGGATACCGTCGGCGCGATGGCAAAACTGGTCGAGCAAGGCAAGGTGCGTTATCTCGGATTATCCGAAACCTCGGCCGCAACCTTGCGACGCGCCAATGCGGTGCATCCGATCTCCGCGTTGCAAAGCGAATACTCGTTGTGGTCGCGCGATATCGAGGCGGAAATTCTGCCGACGTGCCGGGAACTCGGCATCGGCCTCGTGCCGTACAGCCCGCTCGGACGCGGATTTCTCACGGGGCAGATCACGCGTGTCGAGGATTTTGCCGCGGATGATTACCGTCGCCAGAACCCGCGTTTCCAGGGCGAGAACTTTGCGAAGAATGTCGCGTTGGCGGAGAAAGTCAGCACACTCGCCAAAGCCAAAGGCTGCCAACCCGCGCAACTCGCGCTAGCCTGGGTGCTCGCGCAGGGCGAACACATCGTGCCGATTCCCGGCACTAAACGGCGCCGTTATCTCGATGAAAATCTCGGCGCGCTGGATGTGCAGCTGAGTACCGATGAGCTCAAGCAGATCGAAGCGATCCTGCCGATCGGCGTTGCTGCAGGTGAGCGTTATCCGGCGTCGATGATGGGCGCGGTGAATCGCTAGCGATCAATGCGCGGAGCGTCGGTCGATCAATGCCCTTCGAAGCCGTTGACGAAGATCAGCTTGCAGCCGGTAAACCACGGTGATGCACCGGTCGCGCTATCCCACCCGGCGCTGGCGGTATACGCGGTTGCCGGAAAATCGTTGGCGCACAAGGATGAGCCGCCTGGCGTGAGGCTCGCCGGCGGCGTTGG
>JAYVTP010000264.1:0-8316 GCA_043788685.1 Pseudolysobacter sp.
ATAACGACCGGGCATACGCCGGCCATGTTGATGGCCGACTGGATATCGTTGGCCTGGCAATGGGCCGAATCTGCACCGACGCGGATGTGTGAAGGAAAAAGAAAACAGAACGCGAACGCTTGGCTGGATACCAGCAGGGTCAGTAGGGTGAGCAAGGCGCGATGGGGCGAGCGACGGTTCATGGCAGGTTCCTCAGTTGGTCATTCGTCGGATAAGTACCCTTGGGGCCGACACAGGCGTCGCGGCTGAATCCTGATAGTGCTGGAGCTCACCATTCCAGACGAAAACGCAGAGACGAGGAGTTTCTAGAGCGAGTGCCGAGCTGTGGAACGCGTCAACGAAAGCGAGCTGCAACAGTCGCGACCGTTGCGTTTCCCGTTCCACAGCTCCTTACCTCGGACCATGCATCACCCCGAAAGGGATGAGGGAAGCCGCGGCGCTATGTCGCCTTGCCCGCAGCAAGCGCTTGAACATCTGCGGTTTTCAGGACATTGCCGCCGATGGCCCAGTCGCCGCTTTCGAATTCGTTGATGCGTACCCAAGTGACCGGACGCATGTTTTCGCCTTCGACCTCGACCATAGCGTCGGTAACCTTGGCAATAAGGTCGCGTTTCTGCGACGAAGTAAATACGTCTTTGATGACATCGATTGTTACGAGTGGCATGGTGTGTCTCCTCACGGTTGCTTTGTGGCTGCAGGCCAATCCTGCGCCGTGCCAAACATTCGCACGGGCGCGTCGCTCACGCTTGCAGGAATTCTGGAGAAACCTTGAAGATGTTTCGGAGATTTGCATGACTGAGGCTACAGTAGGTCGATGATTTATCAGATCGACCCTTACGAGCTTGATTTAGCGAAAGTGGAACTGCGGGTTGGTGGAGAAATCTGCAGTCTGGAGCCGCAAGTATTTGCTTTGCTCGTGCTGCTTGTTGAGAATCGCGAGCGCATGGTTCCAAAGGACGAGATCATCGAGCGGGTCTGGGAAGGTCGCATCGTTTCGGACGCAGCGCTTTCGAGCCGCGTGAAGTCCGCTCGGCAAGCGCTCGGCGACGATGGCAAGGCACAGCGTTACATCCGCACGATTCACGGCCAAGGATTTCGCTTTGTCGCGCCGGTCAGAGTCTGCGTCGCTGTCGACATAGCAATGCAGCCAGGTGCGGATCGAGTCGACAACAGCCTCAGCGCAAGCGCTCAAGAGCTCGACCGCGTCGCTCGCCCGTCGATTGCCGTGCTGCCGTTCCGAATGATCGGTAACGAGGAGCGGTTCGCGGCACTCGGCTGTGCTTTAGCGGACGAACTCATAAGCGAACTGTCGCGCCTTCGCTGGCTGTTTGTCACGGCACGTGGCTCATCCTTCCGTTTGCAAACGGTCGATACGGCATTCTCCGAAATCGGACGCCTCCTGCGCGTGCGGTATTGCCTGTGCGGGACTATCGACATCACCGGCCGCAACGTGATCATCACCGTCAAACTGGTCGAGACGCATAATGTTGCCGTCGTCTGGGCCGACCGGCTGGCGGGGCCGATCGATGATGTGCACGTCATGCGCGAGGATATTCGTCTGCGTGTGCTCGCTGCGCTTGATATCCATATACCGGCGCATGAGGCGGCGCTCGCACGCTCAAAAGCCTCTGAAGACATCGACGCATGGTCCGCGTTTCATCTGGGTCTGCAGCATATTTATCGCTTCAATCGCGGCGACAATGCCGCTGCGGCGGCTTACTTTGATCGCGCGGTTGCGCTCGATCCTTCTTTCGCGCGCGCACACGCCGGTTTGTCGTTCGTCCATTTCCAAACAGCATTCATGCATCACAACGACGATGTCGCCGGGGAAGTCGCGTGCGCACGTCGCTGCGCGGAGCGCGGGTTCGAACTCGATCCATTAGACCCGTTCGTCAATTTCACGATGGGTCGTTCCTATTGGCTTAACGGCGACCTTGAAAGCAGCCTTCCTTGGCTCGAACGTGCGACCCAACTCAGCCCAAACTATGCTCAAGGTATTTACGCGCGGGCGTGGACAGAAGCTCTGTCGGACCGGGCACATGAAGGCAGGAATCATGTTGATCTGGCAATGCGTTTGAGCCCGCTCGATCCTCTGCATTACGCGATGCAGGCAACGCGTGCGCTTGCCCACATGGCACTTGGTGAAGACGGACAAGCCGCGCAGTGGGCGGAGCGTGGTGCGCGTTCACCTGGCGCCCATGTGCTTATCGCGATGATCGCGGCAGTGGCAAATGCGCTGATAGGAAACCAAGAGCGTGCCACACTATGGGCTGCAAACGTCCGCGAGCGAAGTGACACTGTTTCGCGGGAGGATTTCTGCCGAGCCTTTCCGATGCAGTCGGCAGGAATGCGTGAGCGGGTTTCGCAAGCGCTGACGCAATTAGGTTTTTGAGGAACTCTTTGCGTTTAGGGAGAGGTGGGTCGTGAGAGCGAATTTGTCATACTGGAGGTGTACGTGGCGCTTGCGACACAAAAAGCTAGTTGTCAGCAACTCTTGATCCATTTCGCTCAAAACGCAAGGCAGGTAAAACCGAGATCACCTCATACTCCGCAATCGTCTTTTCAAATTGGCGATACCGGCCAGTGCAAGCAAGCCCGACAACAGCCACCCTGCCCATTCGCTCAGAGTCGGTATCGGACTGACGCTACCCGGCTGTGTGGCGCCGACGCCGGGGCCGCCCTGATCGATGATCGTTCCATTGCTTGCCAGATCGTCATCACCAAGGCCGCCATCAGCGATCGTAAACGTCGCGGTATTGCCGGCGAGCACGAGACTGTTGGCGCCACCCAGCGTGTACCAGTGCGCCGCTACTGGGCCCGGCGTCGGACCGTACTTCCAGTATTGCTCGGACGGTGCAAAGGCTGTCGGGAACGTTGCCGTAATCGTGACCGTGCCGACGCAGTTGATCGCGCTGAACTGGAACAGCCCGTCGGGGAACGTCACTCCCGCTGGCAGCGCAACCGATGGACCAACAAGTGCTGCGGTTCCGAAGGAACAGGTCGGGCCACCACCGGAGAGTACGGCCGTGGCAATGCCCGTATTGGTGACGGTAGTGCCGCTGAACGTCGTCACGGTTGGCGAACAGGAAGCGGTCGTGAATGTCATGTCGGCACCGTTTATCGTGCCGCCTAAGCCGTTGTTCACACCGATGCGGAAGTGATACAGCGTGTTGCAGGTGAGGCCCACCGACGGCACCGAGACAGCAACATTAATGGCATTGCTCGCCAGCGGGCTTTGTGGCGCCGTGAGCGGGCTGCCGGCGGCGCCGTACGCGGCCGTGGTGCCGTACTCGAACGTGACCGTCGCGCTGGCACCGTTCGCGGTGACGATGCCATTCAGCGTTGCGCTCGTCGTGGCCACCGCTGTTGCCGCACTTGTCGTCGCCGTCGGCGCGACGGCAGCGCAGCTTGCGGTCGTGAAAGTCATATCGGCGCCATTGATCGTGCCGCTAACGCCATTGTTCGCGGCGACACGGAAGTGATACAGCGTGTTGCAGATCAGGCCTGCCAATGGCACCGAGACCGCAACATTGCTCGCGTTGCCGGCGAGCGGACTCTGCGCGGCGGGCAACGGACTGCCGACACCGCCATACGTAGCCGTCGTACCGTATTCGAAAGTCACCGTGGTCGCAGCACCATTCGCGCTGACCATGCCATTCAAGGTGGCGGCGGTCATGCTGATGCCATTGGCTGCAGCGGTCGCGGCCATCGGTACGCAGGCAGATGTGGTGAAGGTCAGATCGCTGCCGTTGATCGTGCCACCGACGCCGTTGTTCGCGTCGACGCGGAAGTGATACGTGGTGTTGCAGGTCAGGCCTGCCAGAGGCACCGACACGGCAGTGTTGCTGGTACTGCTGCCCAATGGACTCTGCGTCGCGGGTTGCGGACTGCCGGCGCCACTGTACGCATTCGACGTGCCGTACTCAAACGTCACCGTCGTCGCCGCGCCGTTCGCGCCCACGGTACCGTTCAAGGCTGCGGTAGCCGCTGTCACCGCGCTGGCCGCGCCGGTCGTGGCAGCGGGAGCAGCGACCGGGCAAGCGGAGGTCATGAAGGTCAAATCGTTGCCGTTGATCGTGCTGCCGATGCCATTGTTTGCATCGACCTTGAAGTGGTACAGCGTGTTGCAGGTCAGACCCGCCAGCGGAACCGATACGGCGGCATTGCTCGCGCCGCTTGAGAGCGGACTCTGAGTTGCCGTGAGCGGACTGCCGACGCCGCCGTACGTCGCGGTCGTGCCGTACTCAAAGGTTACTGCGGTGGTCGAGCCATTCGCACTGACGACACCGTTCAAAGTCGCCGACGTCGGCATCAAATTTGTGGCCGCGCCGCTTGTCGCCGTCGGCGCAACGGCCGCGCATACGGCGGTCGTGAACGTCAGGTCGCTGCCGTTCACTGTACCGCCGACACCGTTGTTGGCATTGACGCGAAAGTGATACAGCGTGTTGCAGATCAGGCCTGCCAACGGCACCAAGACGACGACGTTGTTGGCGTTGCCGGCGAGGGGGTTCTGCGTCGCCGTCAGCGGACTGCCGACGCCACCATATGCATTGGTCATGCCGTATTCGAAGGTCACTGCCGTGCTCGCGCCGTTCGCAGTGACCGTGCCGTTCAAGGTCACCGTCGTCGCTGTGACCGCGGTCGCTGCCGCCGTGGTTGCGATCGGACCGCAGCCAGCGGTCGTGAAGGTCAGATCGGCACCATTGATCGTGCCGCCAACGCCATTGTTTGCATCGACACGGAAATGATAAAGCGTGTTGCAGGTCAAGCCTGACAACGCGACTGACACCGGCGCATTCGCCGAACCGCTGGTCAGCGGGCTCTGTGCGGCAACAAGCGGGCTGCCCAGGCCGCCGTAGGCCACGGTCGGGCCGTATTCAAATGTCACCGCCACCGTCGCGCCGTTCGCACTGACCGTAGCGTTCACGGTGGCGGTTGTGGCGGTGACGCCGGACGCCGCGACGGTCGTTGCAGTCGGCGCCGCAGCGGCGCATGCCGCGGTCGTGAAGGTTTGATCCGCACCATTAATCGTGCCGCCCACGCCATTGTTCGCGTCGACACGGAAGTGATACAGCGTGTTGCAGGTCAGACCGGGTAACGCGACCGATACCGCTGCGTTGGTCGACCCGCTGGACAGCGGGTTCTCGATGGCCGTCAACGGACTGCCAGCGCCACCGTAAGCATTCGTCGCACCATATTCAAACGTCACCGTTGTCGTCGCGCCGTTGGCGCTGACTATGCCAGCAAGCGTCGCGGTGGTCTTGGTGATGTTCGAGGCAGCGCTGGTGGTCGCGGTCGGCGCAACGGCGGCGCACATGGCCGTGGTAAACATCAAGTCAACACCATTGATCGTGCTGCCGACCCCGTTGTTCGCATCGACACGAAAGTGATAAAGCGTATTGCAAGTCAATCCCGCCAATGACACCGACACTGGCGCGTTGACTGAACTGCCACCGAGCGGGCTCTGCATTGCGGTCAGTGGACTGCCCGCGCCGCCATATGCGTTCGTCGTGCCGAATTCGAAAGTCACCACGGTACTCGCGCCATTCGCGCTGACCGTGCCATTCAGCGTTGCCGCCGTTGCCGTTACGTTGGTGGCGGCGGTCGTGATCGGCGTCGCCGCCGACTGCGGGATCGATGCGACGTTGGAGTATTCCGAAGTATCGTTGACACCGCACGCGGATAGAATGATACCCAGATCACCAATGAAGCATGTCAGATTCGATTTCCAGTCGCTGCCGCCGCCTGGCTGATTGGTCAGCGGTGTAATGTCGCTCGCCGTCATGACGACGTAGGCGCCACCGCTCGCGCCGGGGATCGAAGCACTGCAGCGGCCGGCCGAACAGACTGCGCTGTCATTGGGCAGGCCGGTCAGGATGTTCGTGCTGATCAGTTGCTCGCCAAGGAAGGTAATGCTGTTCGCCGCATTGCTGTCGACGGCGTTGATCGTGAAAAATTCCATTCGGAAACTGGCTGGACCGTGCGTCGTGATGGTCCAGTCCAGCGTCGTATTGCCGCCATTGGAAACCGGCGCCGTGAACCCGGCACACGCGGCGGGTTCGCCGCCCGCGCCGGTGCAAATCACCGGTGGCGCCTGATCGAGGTTCGTGTAATTGCTCGGGAATTCTGAATGCGGGCCGTCAGCGGCATTGACACTGTGATCAAGGTCGATACTGACGCCGACACCGGGCGGCAGTGCCACCGGTTGCGCCGCCTGATTTCCCTTGGCATTGCCGTAGATCTGATTGCGATGCGACAAATTGCCCCAGCCGTTCGCGCTACCACCATTGCGCAAGGCGATGCCGTTGCGACCATTAGCGGCGATGACATTGAAATCGCTGGCGCCGGGACCGCCCGTCGTAGTGCTGCTGGCGCCGTCGATGTGGATGCCATCGAAGCCGTTACCCAACGTCATGTTGTTCGGGAACGCCGGGTAAGTGCCGATCACGTTGCCGAGGATGCTGGTGCTGGTGGTGTTGCTGAGCCGCACGACGATACCGTGGCGCGTGTTGCCAGCGATCGTATTGCTGCTGCTCGCTGCGGCGCCACCGATCGCGTTGCCGGACGAGGTGACGATGATGCCGTCGCCGTGGTTGCCGTAGTTCCTGGAATTCTGTTGCGTGCCGGCCGGAATCTCGGCCATGCCGATCGTGTTGCCGATGACTTTCACCGCATTGCTAGTGCCGGTGATCATGATGCCCGCGTAGTCCGAACCCATCGTGTCCGGATCCGTGCTGTTGCTGCCGCCGAGGTTGTCGCTGATCTCGTTGGCCGGCCCAATCAGTAATGACATACCGCTTGGGTTCTTGTTCGTCACGCTGCCATCAGGCTTGGTGTCGATGAAAATGCCGTTCGCGCCGTTGCCGATGTGCTGGCTGGATAGCGTGGAAGCCAGACCGATGCGGTTGCCCATGATGAAGTTCGGCAAATACACGGTGCCGGATTCGACCCTAATACCATCGCCGAGATTGCCGCTGATCGTATTGTTCGGACCAATCAGGTTTCCGAATGTCGATCCGGTCAAATGGATGCCCGCCCCACCGTTCGCAATCGCCACATTGCCGGTAATGTCGGTACCGATCATGTTGTTGGAGATGATCACCGCTGCCAGGTTCTGGCTGAACAGCTCGATGCCGTTCAGCGTGTTTCCAGAAATTACGTTGCCCCTGATCTTGTCCGGGTTCAGTGAAATCAGCGTGGTCGCGAGATTGTTCGCAAACGTGCTGATGTCGCTTTGTTGCACCGGCAGTTGCGGAAACGCCTGGAACAACGCATCCAGACCACTACTATCGACGTTGTTGTACACGTGCGAGGCGGATAACGAGATGCCGTGGCCAGCGTTAGGCGTCTTGATCAGCCCGGTCGGATCCACGCCGATGAAGTTGCCCACAAAATTGTAGTCGTGGCCATTTGCGGAGATGCCATCACCGCTGCAATTGCCAATGCTCAACAGGGTGATGGTCGACCCAGTGGCGCCGTTGCCGTAGCCGAGCGCGGAGGTTCCCGAATCGGACACGCTGATACAGCCGTGTGCAAACGCATTGCCGGTACCGTTGATGATGGTCGGGCCGGTCACGAGGAAGGGTGCCATCATCGTCGGCAGGCTGCCGTTGATTACGTTAACCTGGGGCACAACAAACGTGATCGAGTGCGGAGTCGCCGCCGTCGCCCCCGCCAAGGCGTTGCCCTCTTCGATCGCCGCACGCAGGCTGCACTTGCCATTGATGTCCGCGCAGACACCATCGCCCGGCGTCTTGTCGTGAAGGTCAGTGTTGAAGTCGTTCACCACGAATGAACCCGGCCCAGCGGCCATGACCGGCGTGGCCACGACCAAGAACAAAGCCGCCAAGAGCGGCATGCCAAGGCGGCACAAGAGGGTAGTCAGATAGCGGAGAACGGGCATGGACTTCATCAAAGCACTTTCTGCATTCGTTGACATTGGTTGCTCCTAAAAACGGCAGTTAAACGGCCTTACCGGATGGCAAATAAGCTCTTGGCGTTTCGTTGTTGGGCCAAGTAGTCAACGCCAGCTAACGATTACAGCAGGAACAGGCTCTAACGCCAGTCGCTTGGCGTTGTATGGATGACTGTGAGAAAAACGAGCTGCATAGACCGCGACCAACTCCCGCGCAAAAGCATTCCGCCTCCAGAAAGCGGCCTTACACCACTAAAACGTTGAGCGGTAACCAAAACGAACAACTCGCCCCCGAGCTCACCGTTTAATCGCTCCACGGGGTTCAATTCCCCGCCGCTTGCGGCGATAACTGGCTGAAAGCCAGTTTGGTTGATAGCGCACTTAATACCCCGCTGCTTGCG
>JAYVTP010000265.1:0-13142 GCA_043788685.1 Pseudolysobacter sp.
TCCCGAGACTGCCAACTCGTTGACCAAGATAACGTGCGCCGAGCGCTTGCGCGCAGTCTTCGATCAGATGCAGATTTCGGTCGGCGCAAAACTCCTGAATCGGCGCAAGATCGACCGGCTTGCCGTACAAATGCACCGCGATCACGGCTTTGACTTTCGGCGTCCACGCGCGCTCGATGCTGTGCACATTGATGTTGAACGATTCGTTTGCGCAGTCTGCAAAACGCGGTAACGCACCCGCAAGGCAAACTGCTTCCGCCGTGGCAAAGAAGGTATATGACGGGACAATAACCTCGTCGCCTGCGCCAATTCCCAGTGCTTTCAGCGACAGCAGCAATGCATCGGTGCCGGAATTGACGGCGACAACTTCCGCCACGCCCAGATATCTCGCGAGCTCCTTTTCAAAGGCGGAATTTTCCGTGGCGTTGGAATAACTGCCGCTTTCTAGCACACGTTTTACCGCAACATCGATTTCGGCGTGCAGCGCATGGTACTGCGCGGCGATGTCGAAAAATGCAATTTTCATGTCGCGGCATCAAGTATCAGATTGCGAATCCGGCAGGTAAGCTCAAGCGCGGCATAACCATCTTGGGCAGTCACGTGCGGTGTGGCACGTTCGCGCGATGCGGCCAGAAATGCGCTGAGCTGGTGATAAAGCTCATCTTCATTGGCGGCACGATGGGGCATGCGCATCGCGACTGTCGCAGCGTTGGAATGAGCCTTGCGCAAGACCGAGCGCTCATGAAAGTCCAGCGACCAGCTTTCGCCGTGTTCGAGCTCGGCGATGATGCGGCGATCACTGGAATTTTTCACCGCAGTGCCCCATGTCGCCGTCAATTGCACACGACAGCCATTTGCAAATGCCAGCTCGGCACAGGCATGATCGATCAGGGTATGCCCGCAGCCATGACCCGTTGCCGACAGCACTTCGACCGGACAGTCCAGCGTCGCCAGAATCAGGTCCAGATCATGGATCATCAGATCGGTCACGACATCGGTCGCATCAATTCGCGGGATACGCTGGGATGCCCGCACGGCATGGATGCGACGCGCCTGAGACAGCGCTGTTGCGCTGAAAACGAAAGCCGGATTGAAACGTTCGAGATGACCGATCTGCAATACGCAACCTGTGCTATCGGCCAATTCACGCAAGATTTCGGCCTGCGCCAGATTGCTTGCGATGGGTTTTTCCAGGAGCACATCAACACCTCGTTCCAGCAGGGCCTTGGTCAGCTCGAAGTGACTCTGCGCCGGCGTGACTATCGATACGGCGCGCACGTCAGATGGCAAGGAATCGATATGACGCAGCCATGCCACGCCCATGTGTTCCGATAGCGACTGCGTCAGTGGATCGGGATCGACCAGCGCCATCAGCCGACTGCCATCGAGCTGCGCATATTTTTGTGCGTGCAAGCTGCCGAAATAACCGACGCCGATCACGGCAGTTCCGATCGGCAACGACAGCGGCGCAGCGCTGGTCGCCGGTAGCCATGCAACATTCATGCGGTCGACAACTGCCATACGGCAAGCTGCTTGCCGCTTTGTGAGTCTTGCGCGATTACCGCGATCGGTTTGTGCATATTGAATGGCGCTTGCATCAGGTTCAGTGCACGCCGGATTCCTGTTTGCGTTTCGGTATTTGTGGTGATGGAAGTATCGTTCGTGGCGATCAGATATTTTTCGCCGGCACTGCGCATGTGATGCAATGCCGCGCCGACGTCGACGAGCGGCAGATAGTCCAGCCAGTCGCGGCACAGCACGACATCGGCGTGGGGTATATCTTCAATCACGACGTCAGCGACTTCGAATTTCCAGCCACGCTCGACAAATCGGCGGCGGTTTTGTTCGATCAACAAGGGCGCGAGATCAATGCCGGTGTAGGCCAGTGATCCGGGTTTGGAATCTGCGATCCACGTGCAGTGGCCACATGCGATCTCGACCAGGCTATGTGCATTAAGGCGACTTAGCAGCGGCGCGAGATCGTGCCACAGCGATTTCGATGTTGGCGCAAGCATGTTTTCGGCAACATCATTTCCTGCACGCGGTTCATCGAAAAGGCTTTCGATAAATGCATCAGGCTGGTTGCGCATGCGCAGTAATTTCAAGCGCGCCGATAGGCAATCAAGGGATGAATTGCGCGTGGTGAAGGCGCGGCCAAGCAAGCGCCAAAACGGTATTTTTGTATTTATCGCAGGTCCGGTACGCTGCCTGTCACAGGACATCATTATGTCGTCTTGTTCCAGCGCCGCGCGTTGCACCGACAACAACTGGCGTTGTGAAAGCGCCCATGTTTCCGACGACGGCGACGATGTATCGACACCGTTTGTTGTTGTCGATGCAGCTCGCAAGGGCAGCGCGAGCGCGCTGCCGAAGCTCATGCCATATAGCGTTTTCAGGAATGATAATGTTTCTTTGCCTTGCAGCTCGGCATGCTCAGCGCGCAGGCGTTGTGTGGTCGTCTCTGCATTCGCCAATACGCGATGCTGGTCTGCCTCGGAGCGGGCACGGGCGACAGTCGTGATGCGTCGCAGATAGACGCTGGCTGCGGTCGTCGGCGATTCCGAAGTAATGCTTGCGCGAGGATGATCCGCGATAACGCGGGAGTACAGCGACTCGATCGCACTGATTGCCGGTTGCATATCGGCGTCGCTGCGAATCCGCAACGCCAATCTGCGTGCCTGTGCGGCATCGTAGTCATCCAGCGCGCCGAGCATGGTTTCCTCGGTTATCGACTGATTGAGCACGCGTACGCCGAAATTCAAATTCCGCCATGCCGTGTAATTTTGTTCGGTTACCATCCCGGCGAAACCAACCGCATCACAGGCGATCACCGCGCAGCCGCTGGCCAGCGCTTCCATCGCGCTGCGCGCCTTGGCGAAAACGATGTCGTACTGGCCAAGAATTTTTTCGGGCAAGGATTGCACGCGTAGCACCGCCGCACCCATGACATCGACCTCGATACCGCGTCGCGCGCACGCACGCCGGATAACACCGAGATAACCGTCTTCGTGCGCCCGATTGCTGAACACCAGCGCACGTTTGGGTTTTGCGGGTAGATCCGAGCGCAAGGAATAGCGCTGCAGATCGACAAAATTGCGAATAACATGAATACGGTCTGCAGCGATACCGTGCTCGCATTGCAGCCGTTCCACGCACAGATCATCCACCGCCACATAATGTTGCAAGGTCGGGAATTTCGGCGGCATTTCCTCCCACGGCAGCCAGCCGTGGCAGAAGTACAAGGCTGGCACCTGCAGAAAATGCAGCATGGCAGTCATAGTGTCGAGATGATGCTGCCCGTGAATGATATCCGGCGTTTGGGCGAGTTGCGCCAGATCGTCTATCACCGGCACCGTGGCTTCAGTCAGCTCTTGCGCGACGGCGCCCAGCCGCGTGCTGTAGGCAACCGGCTGATGGCCGCGACGCAACAACGCAATCGCAATATCGCGCACATACATTTCCGAGCCGGCACGATCGTCCAAGGTGTTATTGGTAATCAGGATACGCATGGGGCACCGAGTAGACGTTCGGAAATCGGCGCCACATGATCGCTGTAAGTTATCGCGACTTGCATACGCCCGCTGGCGACGTGAGCTTTGCCGAGCGACTCATAGCGCGGAATTTGCGAGTGAAACCGTTCTCGCCACACCGGCCAGCCGCACGTGGCGGCGTCGAAAAAATATTCGCGATCAAACGTTGCGATGCCGTAGCTGTCGTAGGCGTTTTGGATCTCGCTCGCTAGTTGTGGGCCGGCTTGCTCGGCATATTTTGCGATCGTGCTGCGTTTGCGAGTGATCTGTTGCGGCGTCAATTCAATTTCCATCACCGCGGGCCTACCACTCAGTGGAGCGCGGCTTGGATTCCCTACCAGCGGGATCACGTAATGGTTGATCGACGCTGCGCCCCGCGCAGTTGCCTGCATGATTGCGGCGCGCGCAATGACCTCGCAAAGATCATGGGTCGGCGCGTAACCTTCGATGGCGTCGCTGACCACGATGCCTATGTCTTGCGTGACGATGATGTTCGCGAGGCGATCACGTGTCGCGGCGAAGAAGGCGTGGTCGCAATTTAGAATGCGCTGGTAGAACTCGCCATCGCTGCTGTCGCCCCAGATCGGGCCGAGCTGCGCATGCAATTCTTCCAGCGCCGCTTTCGAGTGTGCGATGCGCGATCTGCCCACCGTCCCCGAGCCGTCGGTGAGAATGCAAACAACCGGTTGCTGTTGTGCAATCCATCCGTGGACTGCGAACTCGTGGCCCGGATGACCGATTACTAGAAGGCTGCGTTCGCTCAAGGTATCCAATCCGATCCAATGTATGTTGCCCCAACAACATGGATGAAACGCGTAAAAAAATATCGACATCGCTTTGGATAGCGACCTCGACCGCTGGCGTAGCGTCGTGGCGGCAGTGTAACCGAAACATGTCGCGCAATCTTTCCACATGGGGCAGCATTAACCACAAGCTGAGTTAACGAATAGCGGGTTGGATAGCCGCGTTGTCCGTGCGTGGGATGTACCGCTTGCTATCCGCGCATGGCCTTAGCACACTGAGCGACAGGATGGTTACGGGGAGAGGGGGCAATGATTCGTATCGTGCTGGTAGACGATCATGTGCTGGTGCGCACGGGTTTTCGCATGATTCTAGAGCGTCAGGCTGATATCGAGATCGTGGGTGAGGCCGGGGACGGCGAAAGCGGTCTGGCAATGATCAAGAAACTCGCGCCGGATGTCGCGATCGTCGATGTGCATATGCCCGGCATCAGCGGTGTCGAACTTACCGATCGGCTGCGTCGATCACACTCGACCACACGCGTGGTGATTCTCAGCATGATTGAAGAAGCGCCGTTTCCGCGGCGATTGCTTGATGCCGGAGCGAGTGGTTATCTGAGCAAATCGTGTGCGGCGGATGAGTTGCTGCATGCCGTGCGCGAAGTGGCCAGCGGGCGGCGTTACCTCGCCGCAGGCATTGCGCAGCAACTTGCGCTGGAGCGGCTGTCGGCAAACCAAGCGTCGCCGTTCGACGCACTTTCGGCGCGCGAACTCGAAGTGGCCTTGATGCTGGCCAGTGGCAAGGATATGGGCGAAGCCGCACTCGCGTTGAATCTCAGCGGCAAGACCGTTGCGACCTATAAATATCGTCTGTTCGCCAAACTCGATGTGAAAAACGAAGTCGGATTGACCCACCTCGCGCTGTTGCACGGATTGCTCGACGCGGGCCTTCGCGGGGCCCACGCCGAGCTGATCGCACGGACTTAGTTTTTCGTCGGGTCGGTGGATTTTTCGGTGGCGTCCGGCGCAGCCTTCACCGCTTGTTTCTGCTCGGGCGTGACTACCGGCGTTGCCATTGGCGGCTGAGGCGCTGTCACCGCCGGATGCGATACAACAACGACTGGCGGCGTGACGCCAGCCGGTGCTGCAGGCGCAACTGGGGCGATGGGAGCCACTGGGGATGTCGTTATCGGCGCAGTGACAACTGCGGCTACTTCGACCTTCGGTGCAACCGATGCTGCGGCAGGTATCTGCGGCAACGCCGGTTTCGCGACGTCAGCATTCGGTGTCGCATCGAACTGCGCTGGCATACGCAAAGGCAGCTGATTCGCGGCTTCCTGCACGGGCCGGACACTCGCCGACGTCGGCGCAGCAGCAGCGGCAACAGCCGGCGCCATGCTGGTCGGATTCGCTGGCGCCGAAGTTGTGGGCACCGACGCAACCGGTGCGACTGACGCACTTGCCGACGGCGTTGCAACCGATGCTGGTACCGAGTTCGTTGCGGTCGGCGCAAGCGTTGCTGCGACCGGTCGAACAACCGGTGGCGGCGGTGGCGCATGTTCCCACGGACGTAGTGCTACTGGTGGCGCAACATCGGCGATGGGCGCAGCCGCGGCGGGCGCAACAGCAGGTTGCGATATGCTTGGTTGCACTACCCTGACCGGCTTCGGCGCCTCAGTCACGGCCGACGCTAATGCTATCGGGGCGGGCGACGGCGCAGCAGGTTGAGCTTGGGGAGCCGGCGGCGCGAGCGATGGCGCCGATGATGGCACGACATGTTGTGGCGCCGCCTTGAGGCCACCACGATCACTCACATGCGGGCGACCTTGTGTTTCAACGACTGGTGCCGCTGCCGGTGCAGTGGCAAGCGGTGTCGCGACTACAGGCGTCGCTACCGGCGGTTCCGTTTTCGCGCTATCAGTCGCATTGGCCGCGATGGAGGTTGCGGATGCTGGCGACTTCGTGCCGTTTTCTTCGTGTGGTACTGCCGAATTTTCGGAGGTTGCCGCAACTTGTGTAACTGCCGAAGTCGTTGCTGCAGCTACGTTCGAGCTCGCAGGTTTGTGCTGGGCGTGCGGCTTTGCTTGTTCCGGGCTGGCGTCTTCGTCATCGAAGTCGAATACCAGATCCTGGCCCGAGCTGTTCTCGGCCGAAATGCCTTCCGCGTCCACGCCACCTTCGTTGCGACGACGACGACGACCGCCGCGGCGACCACGACGACGCGAACGCGCACCCTCGGCGGCAGCCGCTTCCGTCACATCTTCCGCGCTTCCGGGTATTACAGTTTGTGCCGCAGGCAGGACTGCCGCGACGGGTGCCGGTGGCTTCGGTTGCTGGCGTTTTGCATCGTTGCCGGCAGCAGCAGATGCACCATTCGTGTCGATTTGAACCGCACGCTGCGCCGCGTTTTTCTCACCTTTGGCAGCGGCGTTTTGTGCAGGACGCGGGCCGCGTTGATCGTTTGCTGCCGACTTCGCTTCAGCGGCGGGACGTTGCCCGTCACGACGCTGCTGACCGCCTTCAGCACGTGCTGCCTTGGCCGGCTGCAGCTGTTTTTCACGATCCGAACGGTTGCCCGATTTTTCGCGCGAACCGTCGCGATCACGTTCGCGGTTCGGCTTGTTGCGCGCATTGTTGTTCGGCTTGGCGCGCTGCGACGATGACTTATTGCTGTTCGATGCCGCTGTCGGCTGGGTCTCGCCGCCGGCAAACAAGCTGCGCAGCCACGCGAAGAAACCACCGCTTTTTACGGCGCGTGCTGGCTGGTCTTCGGTATCGGGACGAATCGGGGCCGGCGTTGCGCGCACCACGCCGCTGACGGCTGGCTGTTCCGGCTCTTCGCTCGGCTTGGCCACTTGTGGCGGCGCCGAGGCGACGATCGGTGTCACGCGCTCATAGCTTGCTTTGCTACCGTCGCCCATATCGGCCGAACGAATGCGCTCGATCTGGATGTTCGGCGTTTCGAGCTTGTCGTCGGCGACGATGATCACCGCGACGTCGTGACGCAATTCGATTTCGGTAACGCTTTTACGTTTTTCGTTAAGCAGGAAGTTGGCGACATCGGATGGCGCCTGCACCAGCACCTGGCCCGTGTTTTCTTTCATCGCGTGTTCTTCGACCAGACGCAGCGCCGACAGCGACAACGATTCGACACTGCGGAAACGGCCGTGGCCGTGGCAGCGCGGGCACACCATCTGGCTTGATTCACCGAGCGACGGACGCAGGCGCTGGCGCGACATTTCGAGCAGGCCGAAACGCGAGATGCGACCGATCTGCACGCGCGCTCGATCCACCTTGAGCGCATCTTTCAGGCGATCTTCGACTTCGCGTTGATGGCGCGGGCTGTCCATGTCGATGAAGTCGATCACCACGAGGCCGCCCATGTCGCGCAAGCGCAACTGGCGCGCGATTTCGGTCGCGGCTTCGAGGTTGGTGTTGAACGCGGTTTCTTCGATGTCGCCGCCCTTGGTCGCCTTCGACGAGTTGATGTCGATCGCGGTCAGCGCTTCGGTCTGGTCGATCACGATCGAGCCGCCGGAGGGCAAACGCATGCTGCGCTCGAACGCGTTTTCAATCTGCGTTTCGATCTGGTAGCGCGAGAACAGCGGCACCGTATCTTGGTACAACTTGAGCTTGCGCAGGTTCTGCGGCATCACTTGCTGGACGAATTCACGCGCGTCGTTAAACAGCGCTTCGTGATCGATCAGGATTTCGCCGATGTCGTTGCGCAGGTAATCGCGCAGCGCACGGATGATGAGTTTGGATTCCTGGTAAATCAGGAACGGTGCGGCGCGCGTCAAGGCGGCTTCTGAAATCGCTTTCCAGAGTTGCAGCAGATAATCCAGATCCCATTGCAGCTCTTCGGCATCGCGGCCCATGCCCGCAGTGCGGATGATCAGGCCCATGTCGTCGGGCAGCTTGAGCTCGTCCATCACCTCTTTGAGGTTGGTGCGATCGTCGCCTTCGATGCGTCGCGACACGCCACCGGCGCGCGGATTGTTCGGCATCAAAACCAGATACCGACCAGCCAGCGAGATGAACGTGGTCAGCGCGGCGCCCTTGCTGCCGCGTTCCTCTTTCTCGACTTGGACTACGATATCCTGGCCTTCCTTGAGCAACTCACGGATGCCGCCGCGGTGCGGATCGACACCGCTGGCGAAATAGTCGCGAGAGATTTCTTTCAGCGGCAAGAAGCCGTGCCGTTCACCGCCATATTCGACGAAACACGCTTCGAGCGACGGCTCGACGCGCGTAATGCGACCCTTGTAGATGTTGGCTTTTTTCTGTTCCTTGGAAGGGATTTCCAGGTCCAAGTCAAACAGGGACTGACCATCGACGATGGCCACGCGCAACTCTTCTCGCTGAGTTGCGTTAATCAGCATTCTTTTCATTTTCTCATTCCTCACGCGCTCGACCGCGAGGAACGCTGTACGATCCTGCGCGCCGCCACGAAGGCTGCGCGCGTGGTTCTTCCAGCGGCTCTGTACCGTGATGCGTTGGTTTACGCACTCGCGGGAGCGCTTGTTAAACAAAAACCGGCGCAAACCCTGCGCCGGAACCAATAGTGGTGCCAAAATACGTCCTGGGGATCCGTGTCGTCCTTGATGACGGCAAGCAATCTCCGACTCGAAACGTTACGATAACTCAAGGGAACCATCTGCACGCGCTCCGACGGAGACACACGGCAAGGCCCAGGAGAATGTAGCGAGCGAGTGCGCCTGTGAATGCCGCGACCGGGGTTTGGACGGCGCGCAGGCGGCGCGATACGCTTGTTCAGTTTAGCAGCCCGGCAAAGAATTTTCCAATCGTGACACAGACTTCAGAGAACTTCCGCCCATCCGATGCCCGTTCAGGCGCCAGTCCGGGCGTGCGTATGGTGACCGTGCCGGAAGACCGCGACGGCCAGCGCATCGACAACTTTCTGGTCGGCCAGCTCAAAGGCGTACCCAAAAGCCTGATCTATCGCATCCTTCGCACCGGCCAAGTGCGCATCAACGGCAAACGCGCCAAACCCGACGTGCGCATCAGCGAAGGCGATGAAATCCGCATTCCACCCGTACGCGTCGCCGAGAAAGAAGAAAGCGAAGCGCCCGGCCGCGGTCAACTGATACGTATCGAGCAATCGATTGTGTTCGAGGACAAGGATTTTCTCGTACTCGACAAACCCAGCGGCATCGCCAGCCACGGCGGCAGCGGCATCAGCCACGGTGCGATCGAGTTGCTGCGCGCGGCGCGGCCGCGCGACACGCTCGAACTGGTGCACCGGCTTGATCGCGATACTAGCGGCATTCTCGTGTTGTCGCGCAAGCGCTCGGCGCTGACCGCGCTGCAGAACGTGATCCGTGCAGGCACCGCGCTCAAGCAATATCTGACCTTGTTGCAAGGACAATTGCCGCAGAAAGCGCTGACGGTCAACGCGCCGCTGCGGAAATCGCTATTGCAAGGTGGCGAGCGCATGGTGCGCGTGGACGAGCAGGGCAAGGATTCGATTTCGCATTTGCGCGTGCAGGAAACCTACGCACCGGCCAGCCTCGTGCAGGTCACGATCGAGACCGGGCGCACGCATCAGATCCGCGTGCATTGCCAACATATCGGCCATCCAGTGGCGGGGGACGAAAAATACGGCGAGCGCGAGTTCAATCGTGAGATGCGCGATGTGGGCCTGAAACGTTTGTTTCTGCATGCCGCACGTTTTGAGTTTCATTTGCCCGAGCGCGATCGTGACTATTGTTTCACCGCGCCGTTGCCGGCTGATTTGTCGAAGGTGCTGGACAAATTGGCTACCGAGCCTGGCAAGAAAAACGCCGCGACGAGTGCATCGGTGAAAAAGTAAGCAAGAGGATCACGGCTCAGCGCAAACCGCAGCAGCTATCCGAAAAAACAACGATTATCCACTCGCGCTCAGGAGCGTGCATGCAACCGATAGATTTTCGCAGCGATACGGTAACGCGACCCAGCGCGGAAATGCGTCGCATCATGGTCAGCGCCGAGGTTGGCGACGACGTATTCCACGATGACCCGAGTATCGACCATCTCGAACACTACGCGGCCGAGTTGCTGGGTTTCGAGGCTGCGTTATTCGCGCCGAGCGGCACACAGACCAACCTGATTGCATTGCTCGTGCATTGCCAGCGCGGCGACGAATATCTGGTCGGGCAGGATGCGCACACCTACAAATACGAAGGCGGCGGCGCGGCCGTGCTCGGCAGTATCCAGCCGCAACCGATCAGCAATCAGCCGGATGGATCGATTGCGTTGACGGATATTGCCGCCGCGATCAAGCCCGACGATTTCCATTTTGCACGCACACGTTTGCTCGCGCTGGAAAACACGATTGGCGGAAAAGTCTTGCCGCTGGATTATCTGGGCGCTGCGGAAAAACTCGCGCGCAGTCGCGGGCTGAGCCTGCATCTCGATGGCGCGCGGTTGTTCAATGCATCGGTCAAACTTGGCATTGATGCGCAGCAGATCACGCGCCACTTCGATTCGGTCTCGGTGTGTATGTCGAAAGGGCTCGGTGCGCCGGTTGGTTCGTTGTTGCTCGGTTCGCGCGATTTTATCCATGCCGGACGACGCTGGCGCAAGATGCTCGGCGGCGGCATGCGCCAAGCCGGAATTCTCGCTGCTGCCGGCGAATATGCACTGCAAAATAATGTGCAACGATTGGCCGAAGATCATGCCAATGCTGCATTGCTCGCCAACGGTCTGGCGCAAGTGCCCGCGTTGAAAGTGACGCTACCGCAGACCAATATCGTGTTCGTCGATGTCGCCGCCGAACATGCGGAAAAATTCGCCAAACATCTCGCTGCCAACAATATTCTCGTCACCGGCAGCACGCGGCAACGCTGGGTGACGCATCTGGATGTCGATCGTGCGCAGGTCGAAACGGCTCTGCGAATTGCGCACGAATATTTCGACGTTAATTGATATGCGAAAAATTTGCGCACATTGCTGGAGCGCATAGTGAGTTCGAGAAAGAAAATCTTCGTTGCATTGCTCAACGAAGGGACGTCTGTTTGGCGTCCGACATTTGGTGAGCTTGTAGGCGAACGCACCTATCGTCCTCTTGGTATCGTTCCATCTCAAGAAGAATGGCAGTTTCAGCCGGGCCAGTTTGTGGTGTGTGAATCTCAATCGTTGCCCGATGGCAAAGTCGAATTGGTCGCCATACGCTTGATAACTAATCATTTCGAATGATGTTTGATGGGCCGGCGATAGAAATTTGCAGGCTACTAACCTGAATTCACAAGATCGCCCGATCATGCGATCGGGCGGCAAAGATCATTTGGGCGATGCTCAGATCGATTCACAAGAATCCTTTGCGCACACCTCCGACGCTGATTATTGTTTCGGCCGCATGTCCGCCGGAGCCTTTATCGGATCGGCCTGACGTTTCGGCAAGATCATCGGATTGGCCTGCACCTTTTTCATGATCTCGGCAATCGCGCGATCGAGTTGCGGATCCTTGCCCTGAATCGTCGAGAGCACGTCGTTGTCGACGTCGATACCCGGTGGCACGCCTTCGCCTTCGATATGGTAGTTGCCGTCGAGATCGGCAATCGCGACAAACTCCGGCACTTCGCCCTGGCCGCCATCGATCACCGGACCGTAATCGCTGATGCCGACCGTGCCGCCTCACGTGCGTTTGCCGATGGTCGGGCCGAGTCCGGCTTTCTTGAACACGTACGAAAAAATATCGCCCTCCGATGCCGTCGATTCGCTGATCAACGCAGCCATGTAGCCGTGAAACGCCTATCCCGGATAAGTGCCGGTCACGCTGGAGTTGCGATCGAAATTGGTGCCGAGCACCTTGCGCGCGAGGCGTTCGATGTTCATCGGCGAAACGTTGCCGCCGCCGTTATTGCGCACATCCACGACGAGGCCTTGTTTGGTGATCTGCGGATAGAACCACTTGATGAATTCGCGGATGCCATCGCCGCCCATGTCCGGGATGTACAGGTACCCGAGCTTGCCGCCGCTCTGCTGCTCGACGTAACGACGATTGTGTTCTACCCAGGCGTGATATTTCAGCGCGGTTTCGCTGGCGATCGGCTTGACCAAAACGCTGCGCGCGCCGGCAATGGCCGGCCTGACATTCAAGCGCAGTTCGACCGGTTGTCCAGGCGCAATCTGCAATAGCCGATATGGATTATCGTTGGCCGTGAGCTCCTGCTCGTTGATCGCGATGATGTAATCGCCGACATGCACATCGATGCCGACTTCGGTCAATGGAGAGCGATAGCGTTCCTCGTCGTTTTCGCCTGACATGATGCTCTTGATGCGATAACGACCGGCGGCTTTGTCGAGCTCGAAACGCGCACCGAGCAGGGCCACGTTCGGCTTTTTCGGCAACTTCAAATCGCCACCGCTGACATACGAATGCGAGTTGTTGAGTTCCGCCACCATCTGCCCGAGCAGGCAATTCAGATCGGAACGATCGCCAACGTACTTGAGCTGCAGTTCGTACTTCGCACGCAATACTTTCCAGTCGTAACCGTTCATGTTCGGCGCGTAGAAATAATCGCGATAACGACGCCAGACTTCGCGGAAAATCTCGGCAAATTCCTGCTGCGGATCGCGCGTCATCGTCAAGCCGGAAAAGTTGATGCCTTTCGTATCCTTGCCATCGCCGCCGACTCCTAGACCTTGTAACTCTTGTCGCTTTCCACCAGCAGCTTTTCACCGTCGTCGGAAAATGCGGCATTTTTCGCATTTTCAACCAGTGTCTTGTCCTTGCAATCCTTCAGATTAAAGACATGCATCTGCGGTTTGAAACGACCGTCACGACCGTAATAAAAACCGTCATTGATCGAATAGACGATGGCTTTTTTCGTCACCGTAAGCGACTGGATATTGTCGGCATCGATCGGCG
>JAYVTP010000266.1:0-4662 GCA_043788685.1 Pseudolysobacter sp.
TCCTGTTCGTCAAGATACCGAAAGGTTTCTTGCCGAGCGACGACACCGGGCAGTTGTTCGTTTTCACCGAAGCGGATCAGGATGTCGGTTTCGGCGAGATGGCGCGCAAGCAGGGCGAGGCCGCGGCGATCATCGGCCAGGACAGCAACGTCGATGGCGTGATGTCGTTCATCGGTGTTTCGGGCAGCAGTTCCACGCTCAATCTCGGGCGCATGATCATCACGCTCAAGCCACGCAACGAGCGTGGTTCGCCCGATGAAATCATCCAGGAGTTGCGCCCCAAACTCACGGGAATTCCGGGCTTGAAAGTGTATCTGCAGAATATTCCGATCATTCGTATCGGCGGTCAGTTGACCAAGACGCAATATCAATACACCTTGCAGGACAGCGATACCAAGGAGCTGTTTGCATTCGTGCCGAAGATGGTCGATGCGATCGGCAAGCTGCCGGGTTTCCAGGATGTGACCAGTGATTTGCTGATCGCGACGCCACAGATGGATGTGAAAATCGATCGTGATGCGGCATCGGCGGTGGGTGTTACGGCGGCGCAAATCGAGACCGCGCTGTACACCGCGTTTGGCCCGGCGCAGGTATCGACGATCTACACCTCGATCGATCAATACTGGGTGCTGATGCAGGTCGACCCGAGCAAGCAGGGCGATACCAGCGTGCTCGGACAACTTTATATCCGCAGCAGCAGCGGACAACTCGTGCCGCTGTCGGCGGTGGCGCATTTCAGCAAGTCGGTCGGGCCGGCGACGATCAGCCATCTCGGCCAGGTGCCGTCGGTCACGGTGTCGTTCAATCTCGCGCTCGGCGTATCGTTGAGTCAGGCGGTGGAGCGCATCGATGCGGCAGTCGCGCAGCTCAAGGTGCCGGACAGCATCATCGGTTCGTTCCAGGGCACGGCGCAGGCGTTTCAATCCTCCGTTTCGGGCATGGGCATGCTGTTGTTGATTGCGCTGTTCGTGATCTACCTTGTGCTCGGCATTCTGTACGAAAGTTTCATCCATCCGCTGACGATTCTTTCCGGCTTGCCGACCGCGGCGTTCGGCGCATTGCTGACCTTGATGATTTTCCACATCGACCTGAATCTTTACTCCGCGGTCGGGTTGATCATGCTGATCGGCATCGTCAAGAAAAACGCGATCATGATGATCGACTTTGCGCTTGAGGCTGAACGTGGCGGCACAACGCCGGAAGCCGCGATTCTCGAAGCCTGTATCGTGCGTTTCCGCCCGATCATGATGACCACGTTCGCCGCACTGTTCGGCACGTTGCCGATCGCGATGGGCGCGGAATCGCGGCGACCGCTCGGTCTGGCTGTGGTCGGCGGCCTCATGACCTCACAGGTGCTGACGTTATATCTGACGCCGGTGATCTACTGCTATTTCGATCATTTGCAGACGTGGCTGCGTACGTGTCGCGGTCATGGACCAGCGCATGCCATAACCGCGACCGCAGCAGTTATTACGCCGATGAAGTTGTAGCCGACTCGGAATTTTCTGCGGGCGGGGCGGGTGTAAAACCCACCTCGCGCAAGGCTTCGTCCGGCAACGCATACGCGGTCGCGAGCATGTCGCCTTCGTGGATGATTTCCGGAAACAACACGCCCGGAATTGCCTGCACCGCAAAAATTTCCTGCACGCCGCCGGTGAACTTGAGCAGTGAAATGGTCTTGCCGGTTTCCAGATGCACGACCCACACGCCGCTGAGCCGATCACTGTTTTCCTCGGTGATCGGAATATCGGTGAAGGCGTTGGTTTCGCGCAGTTGCGACAGGCCGATAAATGCCACCGGGCCGACAAAATCGAGGCCGCGCGCAAAGCCTGGCACGCGCGCGACGTCGGTTTTTGCGCCGGTGTTCGGATCGATCGCAACGAGTGCGCCGCGGCCGGATTCGAGCACCCACAAGCGGCCTTCGTACCAGCGTGGCGAGTGCGGCATCGACAGCCCGCGTGTGATCACCTCACCGCTGATGCAGTCCATCAGGATACCGCCATCGCGCTTGTTGGCGCGCCAGCCATTCGGCGTATTGGTTTCGCCGAGCGCGGTGACGTAGCGCGCGCGGCCATCACGCATCGCGAGCCCGTTCAAATGACAGCGATCTTCCGGCGCGTAATGGCTGACGAACGACGGTCGCCATTGCGGCGCGAAACTCGATATCGGATCGAGTTTGCACAGGCACGAGAACAGCGTATTGATGAACCACAGTTCGCCGTCCGCATCCCACGCCATTTCGTGGATGTCGATCGCGCCGGTGATGAAACCGCGCCGCGCCATGTACACCGCGTCGTGACGCGGCGGATCCTGCAGGCGTTTGGCGACGTCCGGCATGTTGCGGAACTCGGCGATTTCCATGCGCGCGCCGAGCACTAGTCTATTCACATCCGCAGCCATGCCCATCGGCCGGTTGAAGCTGCGGAAATGCGTGTTGATGGTCGCGCCATCGGGGCGCAGGATCACCAGTTTGCCGGCTTGGTAGGTGGTCACCAGCAGGCATGAATTCAGTTGCCGCAAAATATCCGGCATGTTGGTGGTATGCACACTGGCGAGCGTCTGCTCGATCGGCACAATCGGCTCGGCGGGCGCAGCGACATCAGGTACGGAAGTGGAATCGACCGGATCAGTCATGCGAATTCGTGGCGAGTGGGGTGCAGGCATGAGAGTGCCGCAAAAGATAACGGCGGGGCAAGTGAAAGCTCCACCGTTATTTTATTTCATCAAGGGGCGTTTGGGTTAAAAACGCTCAGGCGAGTTTTCAGCGTCGTAGTCGCGATGCCGATGATGTTTTTTGTCGACGCCAGCCGAGCAATCCAAACAATCCGACCATCAATCCCATTGCCCAGGTCGAGAGGGTTGGGACGGGCAGCGCCAGCACAACCACTCGCGGTAGCTGGAGTTCAAACGCGCCGATGTCGGGGCCGGTGCCGGAGCTGCGTGCAAAACTCGCACCGCGTTGATCGAAAGCGAGGCCTGCGGCGTTGTTGCCGACATTGAGTGCACTGCTACCAGCGATCAACGCATGGGTTTGCGTGTGCAATTGCAGCACGATACCGCTGTTGTCAGCCAACGGTTGCAGGTTTGGATCGAGCGTGATTGTGCCCACCGGTATTGCAAGGCCCGAACTCATGATCAGGTTGTTGGCACCGCTGATCGTTGCAGTAGCCGCGCCCGCAATATTCGGATCGTAGCCGGCACCCGCGTAACCGGTGTTGTTCGATACGATTGTGCTCTCGAGTTGTGTTGCGTCGACCAGATACAAACCACCCGTGCCGACATATTTGGCGTCATTGAACGCGACCGTGCTGTTGTGCATGGTGAGCGTAAACGCGGCTAGCGCGGCACCGCCAAGACCATTCGCGGTGTTGCCCGAAATCGTGCTGTTGGTGATTACCGCTGGATCCGCAGAAGTGGTGGCACCTTGCAGGAAAGCCGTGCCACCGCCGTAATCGGCAGTATTGTCGGAGATGGAGGAGCCGCTGATCGTGGCCGCAATCACGCTCATGATGCCGCCGCCCTTGCCATATCCGGGGTGGGTGCTGCCGTAGGGAGCACCAGCGGCGCTATTGCCGGAAATCGTGCTGTTGGCAATGGTCAGGCCGGTGCCACCATACGCGCCACCGGCAGTGCCGTCGTATTTGTTGCTGACGACTTTGTTGCCGGAGATCACGCTGTTGGAAATGGTCAGGTTGGCTGAAGCCCACACCGCGCCGCCGCTGGCAAAACCACCATAATCATAATTGTTCGACAGCACGCTGTTGTTCACCACCACATTGCCAGCGGAGAACACTGCGCCACCCGTGGCGAAGGCGCCGCTGTAAGACGCGTTAGTCAGCGTGATGTCCTGGATCGTCAGCGTGCCGTAACCGAGATGACCGAGGATCGAGCCATTGGCGTTGCCATCGATAGTCTGATTGGCTGCGCCAGAACCCTTGATGGTGAGGTCGTCAGCGTTGGTGCTGATCACGCCGGTCAACAGCGTGATCGTGCTGCAACCGGACGTGCTCAAATCGATCACGTCACCCGTTACTGCGTTGGTGATGACATCGCGCAAGGTGCCGGTGGAACCGTCGTCCAAACAGCTGGTGACTGCAAGCGTTGTGGCAGTGCGCATCGGATGCGAAACCGCGTGCAGCGCAATCGCCGCGCGACCTTTGCTGATTTTCGATTTCAGGTTGGCGACAAACTTGGTGCCGTGATGCAGTATCTTAGCGTCGCCATTCTTGTGATGCAAAAAGTGCCGCAGAATAATTCTTGAAGGGGTCGAATGCACTAGGTCTGGCAGATATGTTCCTGCGGCGGATGCACTACCGCATGAGCCCGTAGCGATCGCCATCGCCAAACAGGCGGCGAGCGGTGTTATGCGCAGTAACCGTGAGTGATGCAAAGAGTTTTTATTCATGCTTGCCCCCTGTTTGGCAGAAATCCTGGATTATTATTTTTTACTTGTCTGCGCTGGTGAAGATATTATTTGTCCCCGCAGCTGAAATTCCGAACTGGTGCAACCGTGCCTTCCATACCCATCATGCTGCTGATCGCCAAAGTTAACACCTGTTCAGAAAGGTGTCTACGCCAGCTACGCTGAACACCGACAAGCGTCATTGCGACACTGGATAATACCGAGTTTTCCACGGTTCGCCGGGAGCTATGTTTGCAAAG
>JAYVTP010000267.1:0-10494 GCA_043788685.1 Pseudolysobacter sp.
CCGCCGCGGTGCGGCCTGATCCGAATGCGCCGCTGTATGCCTCGGTCGATGGTTTTGTCGCCTCGCTGTCGTCCAGCGAATGTGTGTTCATGGCCAAGCGCGATGGCGAGCCGCACGTCATGACCTTCCAGGTTTTGCAGGCGATGGATCAGTGTCGCGAGTTCCGCACGCTGGATGAACACATCGCGCGCATTCTCACCACGATTCCGAATCTCGGCAATAAGCGCGAAGGCATGCAGCGCGTGCTCGAAAGCCTGATCAAGCGTGGCCTGATGGTTGCGGAAAAAGATTTCATCAGCGAGCTCGCGAACGTTGCACCGCGCGTGCAGGCGCCGTTGCGGGCGATCTTCATCCGCGCCTGCGATCGACCCGCGCAGCTTGAGCGCTTGCTGCTTTCCCTGACCGATTACGAACGGCGTTTTCGTGCGGGCCGGCATTACGTTTTGCTCGACGATTCACTCGACGAAAAAAACATCAATCGGCAGCGCGATCTGTTGCGCGAATTCGCGCGCAGCACCGGTTGCAAGGTCAGTCATATCGGCGCGGGCGAGCGACGCAAACTGGCCGAGCGTCTGCAGAAAGCGTTGCCGCAAAGTCGAGGGATTTTGCCGCATTTGTTCGAGCGCGGAACCGAGCCGCGCTTCGGTGGCGGTCGCGGCTGGAATCTCGCGCTGTTGTTGTCGGCCGGCGCGCGCATGGCCTTGTTCGACGAAGACCAGCGACTGCCGTTGCGGCGTTTTGAGAGCGTGCGTAGCGGTCTGGATCCCGATCCGAACGGCAAATCCTTCGCGCGTTTCTATCGCAACTTCGACGGCGCGCAGGGTGCCGGCGAAGAAGTCAGCGAAGATCCGTTCGCCTTGCACTTCGAAGCCTGCGGCCAATCGCTCGGTGCGCTGAGTGCCACCGACGCGTTTCGCCTTGATCGTCAGGCCCTGCGTGGCTTGAATCTGAGTCGGCTGAATCTGCTCTCGCCGGAAGCGCACGTTATCAGCACGCTGCAAGGCACCTACGGCGCGTCGCGCACTGAATCAGGGGCATGGATGTATCAGCTCGATGCCGAAAGCCGCGCCGATTTCTGGCGCGATCGCGACAGCTACCTGCGCAATGTCGAATCGCGCAATCTCTGGTACGGCGTGCCACAAGCGCGCGTTTCGAGCGCGGTATTTTTTTCGCCGTTCGTGTTCGACAACAGCCTGATGTTGCCGTGTACCAATCCGCTCGGTCGTGGTGAAGACGGGCTGTTCAGCGTCGGCACGAGTTTTTGTCATCCGGATTCCGTTGTGATGGAATTGCCACTATCGATCGGCCATGTGCAGGAGTCGGAACGCACGCGCTCCGATAAAACCATGCAGGCGCACACGCCGCGTTTCAATCATTTTCTGTGCGATTTCATCCAGCGCCAGGTGCCGAGTCATCGTGCCGGCGATCCGGGCCAGCGCATGCATTTGTTGGCCGAAGTTCTGCGCGATCTGGCCAGTGCGACCGAGCGCGAACGGGTTGCGCATCTGCGCGAATATCTGAGTTTCGCGCGCGCCGATCTGATCGAACGCCTGCAGCAGCAACTCGAAGGCGCGAAGGATGCGCCGGTGTATTGGGAAGCCGACATGCGCGCGATCGTTCAGGCCAATGGCAAGGCGCTGACGACCAAATCCGCGCCGCGTCTGGCCGACTGGGATGATGCCAGCAGCGAGCGCGATTGCGCCGATGCGCTGAGTAGCGAATTGCGCCAGCTCGCTGATGCCTACGCGGTATGGCCGGCGTTGTGGCAATACGCGCACGAGCAAGGCGACAAGTTGCTCGCGGGATTGTGATCGACGCGCGCGTTGTCGATCCGGCGATGAAATTTCCGCGATTTCATCCATGCCCGTGTTGACCAGCGTCATCATCGTTGCCGCCGACAGCGGCGCCACGCTCGAAGCGAGTGTCGCGCGCGTGCTGGCGAGTTCCGCGCCGTTCGAGTTGATCGTTGCCGACAACGCCTCCACCGATGGCGCGATCGAGCGCTTGCAGCAGCGCTTCGCCGCTGACGATCGCCTACGGATCTTGCGCAACGAGAAAAACCTCGGCTTCGGCCCCGCGTGTAATCTTGCAGCACGCCAAGCTCGCGGCGATATGGTGCTTTTTCTCAATCCGGATTGTTTCATCGAGGCCGACAGCATCGTGCGATTGCGGGATTTATCGACGCCGCAAAATGATGTCGGCCTGATCGGCGTCTGCATCTGCGAACCCGATGGTCGGCCGGCGCGCGCGATCCGTCGTCGCGATCCGTTGCTGCGCCGTGCGCTCATGAGTTTCAGTGGATTGTCGCGCTGGGAAAATCGTTGGGCCGCCTTGCAAGGTGTCGAAATGTCGCCGCGCATGCCAGCGCAAAATACGCCGGTCGAAAATGTCGAAGCTGTATCCGGCGCGTTGATGTTTTTGCCGCGCGATGTCTTCGAAAAAATCGGCGGATTCGACCCGGACTATTTTCTGCATTGCGAAGACCTCGATATGTGTCGCCGTGTGCGCGACGCCGGTTATCGGGTGCTGTTCGCCAACGATCTGCGCGTGATGCATCGCCAAGGCAGTTCGAGCCGGCATCGCCCGGTATTTGTTGCACGCCACAAACATCGCGGCATGTGGCGCTGGTTTCGCAAGTTCGATCCGGCCGCGCGCAATCCTTTATTGCGCGCTATCGTCTGGCTCGGTATCTGGGCGCATTTTGCGATTATCTGGCCGCGGCTGATCTTCTCGGTATGGCGAGAACGGCGCAGCGCTTGAGTGGATTTCTCAACGTCTGCAGCGTAGCGTCTGCGGAATCAAAACCGGCGGAGCGTACACGGTGATTCGGGAAATTCTCAAGATGGGCGATCCACGTTTGTTGCGTATCGCCGAGCCAGTGACACAGTTCGATACGGCTGAACTGCAAGAGCTGTTGCAGGACATGTTCGACACCATGCGAGCGGCGAACGGCGTGGGTTTGGCGGCGCCGCAAATCGGCGTTGATCTGCAAGTGGTGGTATTCGGTTTCGAGCACAACGAGCGTTATCCCGACGCGCCGCCGGTGCCGCAAACGGTGCTGTTGAATCCGCAGATCACGCCGTTGTCCGAACTCATGCTCGAAGGCTGGGAAGGCTGTCTGTCGGTGCCGGGGTTGCGCGGCGTGGTCAGTCGCCACGCGCAGATTCGCTATACCGGCTTTGATCAGCTCGGTGCCCCGATTGATCGAGTCGCTGAAGATTTTCATGCACGCGTGGTGCAGCACGAATGCGATCATCTGATCGGCACACTTTATCCGATGCGCATCACCGATTTTTCGCGGTTCGGATTTACTGAAATGTTGTTTCCGGGGATGGACGTAGCGGACGATTGAAGGGCGATCATGCTCTTCGCACGTAGCGAGCGGCTTGGTTTTCCGCGGCATCAAAAGAACCCGTCGTCCCAGCCTTCGCCGGGATGACGAGCATGCGCTCGGCTACGTTCGAATTCACGCGATATCGTTCGCAGTTCGCAGTTCCCGCAACCTCAAACCAGCTTGCGATACTTGATACGGTGCGGCTGATCGGCATCGCTGCCGAGCCGGCGCTTTTTGTCGGCTTCGTATTCGCTGTAGTTGCCCGGGAAAAACTCGACATGCGAATCGCCCTCGAACGCGAGGATGTGCGTGGCGATGCGATCCATGAACCAGCGATCATGCGAGATCACCACGGCGCAGCCTGGAAATTCCAGCATTGCATCTTCGAGCGCGCGCAGGGTTTCCACGTCGAGATCGTTCGACGGTTCATCGAGCAGCAGGACGTTGCCGCCGCTCATGAGTGTTTTGGCCAGATGCAGACGGCCGCGTTCACCGCCGGAAAGCTGGCCGACGATCTTCTGCTGATCCGCACCCTTGAAGTTGAAACGGCCGATGTAGGCGCGCGACTGGGTTTCGTATTTGCCGATCGTGATGATCTCCGCGCCGCCGGAAATTTCCTTCCACACGGTGTTCTCGGCGTTGAGTGCATCGCGTGACTGGTCGACGTAGGCAAGCTTGACGCTCTGGCCCATCGTGATCTCGCCGGAATCCGGTTTCTCGCTGCCGATCATCATGCGGAACAAAGTGGATTTACCGGCGCCGTTCGGCCCGATGATGCCGATGATCGCGCCCGGCGGAATCTTGAAACTGAGATTGTCGATCAATACGCGATCGCCGAACGACTTGGTGACGTTCTTGAACTCGATCACGTTGTCGCCGAGGCGCTCGCCGGGCGGAATGTAGATTTCGTTGGTCTCGTTGCGCTTCTGGTAATCCTGCGAGTTGAGCTCCTCGAAACGCGCCAGTCGTGCGCGGTTTTTCGAGCGACCGCCCTTGGCGTTCGAGCGCACCCATTCGAGTTCGTGCTTGAGCGCTTTCTGGCGCGCGGATTCGCCGGATTCTTCCTGCTTCAGGCGATCGCCTTTCTGCTCCAGCCACGACGTGTAATTGCCCTTCCACGGAATGCCGCGGCCGCGATCGAGTTCGAGAATCCACTCGGCCGCGTTGTCGAGGAAATAGCGATCATGCGTGACCGCGACCACGGTGCCCGGATAACTCTGCAGAAAGTGTTCGAGCCACGCCACCGATTCGGCATCGAGATGGTTGGTCGGCTCATCGAGCAGCAGCATGTCGGGCTTCGACAGCAGCAGGCGACACAACGCGACGCGGCGTTTTTCACCGCCGGACAAATTGCCGACCTTGGCATCCCACGGTGGCAGGCGCAGCGCATCGGCGGCGATTTCCAAAGTGCGATCCAGGTTATGACCATCAGCGGCATTGATGAGATTTTCAAGCCGCGCCTGTTCGGCGGCGAGCTTGTCGAAATCGGCGTCTTCATCCGAATACGCGGCATAGACTTTTTCCAAATCGACCTGCGCCTGCATCACCTCGGCCACGCCTTCCTCGACGATCTCGCGCACGGTCTTGTCGGAATCGACCAGCGGCTCCTGCGCGAGGTAACCGATCTTCGTGCCCGGCTGCGGCCGTGCTTCGCCGTTGAACTCGGTATCGACGCCGGCCATGATACGCAGCACGGTGGACTTGCCCGAGCCGTTCAGGCCGAGCAGGCCGATCTTGGCACCCGGGAAAAAGCTCAGCGAAATATCCTTGATGATCTCGCGCTTGGGCGGCACGGTTTTGCTGACGCCGATCATGGTGTAGATGTATTGCATGGATAATCCTGCGCAGGGCGGAAAAGGTAAGCCGCGCATTATCCTTGATGGAGCGCAACCGCGCTATCTTTGCTGCGTCGTGAAGCGCACCAGACCATCGCCCGGCCAGTAGGATGGTCGCGGCGAAAGCGGTAACATGTACGGCTCACACGTTCAACCCACGTTTGCCGAGGAATTCACGATGTTTGCTGCCGATATGCGTATTGCCGGATATGACGAGGAATTGGCCAAGGCCATCGCGCACGAGCGCCAGCGCCAGGAAGATCACGTCGAACTGATCGCCTCGGAAAACTACGCGAGTCCGCGCGTGATGGAAGCACAAGGCAGCGTGCTGACCAACAAATACGCCGAGGGTTATCCGGGCAAGCGTTATTACGGCGGCTGCGAATATGTCGATGTGGCGGAAAAACTCGCGATCGCGCGGCTCAAGCAATTGTTCGGCGCGACGTATGCGAATGTGCAGCCGCATTCGGGTTCGCAGGCCAACCAGGCCGTGTATCTGGCGCTGCTGCAGCCGGGCGATACGATCCTCGGCATGAGCCTCGCGCATGGCGGGCATCTCACCCACGGCGCCAAGGTGAATATTTCCGGCAAGCTGTTCCATGCCGTGCAGTACGGCGTGAACGAGCACGGACGCGTCGATTATGACGAGGTCGAAAGGCTGGCGCTCGAACACAAACCGAAGATGCTGATCGGCGGTTTCAGCGCGTATTCGCAGGTGATGGACTGGGCACGTCTGCGCGCGATTGCCGACAAGGTTGGCGCGTATCTGTTCGTCGACATGGCGCATGTCGCGGGATTGGTCGCGGCTGGCGTGTATCCGAATCCGGTGCCGCACGCGCACATCGTGGCCTCGACCACGCACAAGACGTTGCGCGGTCCGCGCGGCGGTTTCATCGTCGCCAACGCGAGCGAAGAACTCGAGAAAAAACTTCAGTCGATCGTTTTCCCCGGCATTCAGGGCGGCCCGCTCATGCACGTGATCGCGGCCAAGGCGGTGGCGTTCAAGGAAGCGCTCGAACCCGAGTTCAAAATCTACCAGCAGCAAGTCGTGAAGAACGCCAAGGCGATGGCAAAAACTTTCATCGAACGTGGTTACAAGATCGTTTCCGGCGGCACCGAAAATCATCTCATGCTGATCGACATGATCGGACGTGACATCACTGGCAAGGATGCCGAAGCCGCGCTCGGCAAGGCGCATATCACGGTCAACAAGAACGCCGTGCCGAACGATCCGCGCTCGCCATTCATCACCTCGGGCCTGCGCATCGGCACTCCGGCGGTGACCACGCGCGGTTATCTCGAAGCCGATTGCATCGAACTCAGCAACTGGATTTGCGACGTGCTCGATGCGACCGCGGATGATGCCGTCATCGCCCGTGTGCGCGAAAACGTCACGGCGCAGTGCCGCAAGTTTCCGGTGTATGGATAAGGCGGAAAGGTGAGGGAATTTCCGACCCGTGGATACAAGCCGTCGTTCCAGCGCAGGCTGGAATGCATGTTGATTGTGCGGCAAAAAGTCAAAATGGATTCCAGCCTGCGCTGGAATGACGAGCCTGGAGTTTTGCATTCTCCGTTCCCGGTTTCCGGTTCTCCAATCCCGACCTGATGCACTGTCCCTTCTGCCAGCACGAAGATACGCGCGTGATCGACTCGCGCGTTTCCGAAGACGGCGCGACGATTCGCCGCCGTCGCGAGTGCGAGCAGTGCAGCGAGCGATTCAACACGTTCGAGACCGCCGAAATAAAATTGCCGGCTCTCGTGAAAAGCGATGGCCGGCGCGAGGCGTTCGATGAACGCAAGTTGCGCATCGGCCTCGAACGCGCGTTGCAAAAACGCCCGGTCAGCAGCGATGCGGTCGATAACGTGCTGCGCGAAGTCGTGCGCCAGTTGCGCGGCGTAAATGAGCGCGAAGTGCCATCGCGGCGTGTCGGCGAGTGGGTGATGGACGAACTCAAGCGCCTCGATCAGGTCGCCTACGTGCGTTTCGCGTCGGTCTATCGGCGCTTCGAGGATGTGCAGGCGTTCCGCGAGGAAATCGAAAAACTTGAGCGCGATCTGCCCGAGATCGAGGGCCTGCAATTGCCCTTGCTCGGCAATATGCAAAACATCACGCGCAAAGCCTGATTCGGCGCATGTCAGGCGCGTCGTTTAGCGACGAGAAAATCGTCGATTCGTGGCACAGCAACGCAACCGCGTGGGGTGAAGCCATCCGCGCCGGGCAGATCGAGACTCGTGTACTCGTCACCAATCAGGCGATCATCGATACCGTACTCAGTTACGAGGCAAGTTCGGTGCTCGACCTCGGCTGTGGCGAAGGCTGGCTCGCGCGTGAACTCGCGTCGCGTGGCAAGCGTGTGCTCGGTGTCGATGTCGTGCCGGTATTGATCGAACAAGCGCGTGCTGCTGGAGGACGATTCGCGGTGATGTCATACGAAGATATCGCGGCCGGAAAATTGCACGAGGGTTTCGATGTGATCGTGGCGAATTTTTCGCTGCTCGGCGAAGATTCTGTGACACGACTGTTTGCCGCGATGCCAGCACTGTTGAACCCGCTCGGTGTATTTATCGTGCAGACGGTTCATCCGCTGCAAGCGTGTGGTGAATTGCCTTATATCGATGGCTGGCGTGCCGGATCGTGGGCCGGCTTCAGCAGCGATTTCAGTGATCCGGCGCCGTGGTATTTCCGCACGCTGGCATCGTGGGTGAAACTATTTGTCGTGCACGGTCTCGAACTGATCGAGCTGAACGAACCGCTATATCCGAGCAACGGAAAACCCGCGTCGGTGATTTTTGTCGGCAAGCGTTCAGATAGCTGACGACAAGATCGCAGCATGACTGGCGACGCCGAAACCAGGGTGCGGGGTGCCGGACATGGCGACAAGAAAGTCGCGCAGGTCGAAGGGACTTCGCAAGCCGGGCATCGTTGCGGTTGACGCTATGCCGGGCAAACGACACTATCCGTTCGAGGATATTCAACTTCGCAAATCTTGAGGGGAAGCTTATGTTTTTGCGCGCAGTAGTGGCGATTTTCATGGTGGCAACGTTGAGCATGGTGGTGCCCGCGCACGCGCGGCATGATGACGACAGCATCGAATGCCGATCCAGCGGCTACAAGTACAACGAATGCGAAGCGCCGTTCCGTCATCCGCAGTTGGTGCAACAACTTTCCGACAGCGAGTGTGTGGTCAATAAAAACTGGGGTTACAACCGCGATACCGGTTCGATCTGGGTGTCCGAAGGTTGCTCGGGCGTATTCGCTGACAGTCGTGGTCAGGATTCGAGAAATGATCGTGATGATCGTTATTCTGATCGCGATCGTGACGACCGGCGCGATGATCGCGATGACCGCAACGATCGTTCGCGCGAAGAAGTCATCGAATGCCGCAGTAGCGGTTATGCCTTCGCGCGTTGTGATGTCAGTTGGCGTCGCGCGCGTTTGATCGAGCAATTGTCCGGCACGCGTTGTGTCGAAGACGACAGCTGGGGACTTGATCGCGACGGTTTGTGGGTCGACAAGGGCTGCAGCGGACGCTTCGCCGGACACTAAAATGTTCAGCGCCATTGATCATCAACACATGGCGCATGCGCTGCGTCTGGCCGAGCGCGGGTTGTATACGACAGCGCCGAATCCGCGCGTAGGGTGTGTGATTGCGCATGGCGATGAAATCGTCGGTAGCGGCTGGCATCAGCGCGCCGGTGAGGCGCATGCAGAAGTGTTGGCGTTGCGCGTGGCGGGTGACCGTGCGCGCGGCGCCACCGCGTATGTCACGCTCGAACCGTGCGCGCATCACGGCCGCACGCCGCCGTGTGCCGATGCGCTGATTGCCGCTGGTGTGACACGCGTGGTGGTCGTGATCGAGGATCCGTTTGCCCAGGTCGCCGGTCGCGGCATCGCATGTTTGCGCGATGCCGGAATCACGGTCGACATCGGCTCGCTGCGCGAGCAAGCGTACGAACTCAATCGCGGATTTTTCTCACGCATCCAGCGTCGTCGGCCATGGCTGCGGGTCAAGCTCGCGATGAGTCTGGACGGGCGCACCGCGCTCGCCAACGGCCAATCGCAATGGATCACCAGCGAGGCCGCGCGCACCGATGTGCAATGCTGGCGGGCGCGATCTTCGGCGATCCTCACCGGCAGCGGCACCGCACTCGCCGACAATCCGCGCCTGACCGTGCGCTTGCCCGATACGACACCGTTCCAGACGCCGCTGCGCGTATTACTCGACAGCGATTTGCGTGTGCCAACAGCACATCATTTGTTCGATGGCGGCGCGCCGACCTTGGTCTATCACGATGCAACGCCGGCACAATTATCTGCATCAGCTGCAGCGAGTCGATCGAGCGTCGAATATCATCGAATCGATCGTGCTGACGATGGCCGCCTTTCTTTGCCTGCGCTGATGCAAGATCTCGGGGCGCGCGAAATCAACGAGCTGCATGTCGAAGCCGGCCCAATCCTCTGCGGCGCATTGATCGCGGCAAATCTGGTCGACGAACTCTTGCTGTATATTGCGCCGTGCCTGCTCGGCGACAGCGCGCGACCGCTGCTGGTGTTGCCGGAACTGCAGGCGATCGGTGATCGCAGCACCTGGCGCACGCTTGAACAGCGCCAGTTCGGTCCCGATGTGCGTTTGTTGCTTCGTCCGAATCCCTAGAATCTCTGCGTATGTTCACCGGCATCATCCAAACCCTCGGACGCATCACGCGCATCGAACCGCGCGGCGGTGACCTGCGCCTTAGCATCCACGCCGCCGCGCTGGATTTTTCCGACGTGCGCCTCGGCGACAGCATCGCGGTATCGGGCGTGTGCCTGACCGTGGTCGCGCTCGACGCCGCAACTTTCGCCGCCGATGTCTCGAACGAAACACTCGCCTGCACCACGCTCGGCGCGCTGGCTGCGGGCGCTGCGGTGAATCTCGAAAAAGCCTTGCGCCTGGCTGATCGACTCGGTGGTCATCTCGTGTCGGGACATGTCGATGGCATCGGCAAAGTGATAGCGGTGCATGCCGATGGCCGCTCGCAGCGCTGGACGTTCGAAGCACCCAACGAGCTAGCGCGTTATATCGCTGCCAAAGGCTCGATCTGCATCGAAGGCGTCAGTCTGACGGTCAACGATGTGCAGGCCAATCGCTTCGGCGTGAACCTGATTCCGCACACGCAGGAGCAAACCACGTTCCACGCTTTGCGCGTTGGCGCGGCGGTCAATCTCGAAGTCGATTTGATCGCGCGGTATGTCGAGCGTTTGCACAGCGTGCCGGCCGACTTGCCGGATCATGCGAGCATTGTCGATGCTGAGTTTTTGCGGCAGCACGGCTTTGCGTGATG
>JAYVTP010000268.1:0-10156 GCA_043788685.1 Pseudolysobacter sp.
GGCGCGACTTGAAACGTTTGTGCACCCACAAATATTGCTCCGGCGCCTCACGCACCATGCGTTCGATCGCGGCATTGATCCGCGCGGTATCGATAGCGACATCGCTACTCGGAAAATCGATCAGCGGCGCTTCGAGTCGCAGCACATAACCGCCATGCGGCAGGCGGCGATGAAAAAATGCGATCACGGCGGCGCCGGACAATCGCGCGAGGTGATGCGTGGCGGTGATGGTCGATGCGGGCACGCCGAAAAACGGTGCGAACAACGCATCCTTGCCGCGCATGTCCTGATCCGGCGCATACCAGATCGTGCCGCCGGATTTGAGATGCTTCACCGTGGCGCGGATCTGCTCCTTGGTGAACATCGCTTCGGCATAACGCAGGCGCGCGCGCAACACCGCCCACTCGAACGCGGCATCGTCCATCACGCGATACATGCCGGCGATGCGGATGCGTTGCGACACCAGTCGCGCGCACAGTTCGAGGTGCGAAAAATGCGCGCCGACCAGCAACACGCCACGCCCGGCGGCGCGTGCGGCTGCGAGATGTTCCAGGCCCTCGATCTGCACCGGCACGCGCGCGATGGCGCGTGGCGATGCCATCCACGCGAGCGCGAACTCGACCAGCATCAGGCCGAGATCGCGCATATTGGCTTTCAGCAAATCCGCCCGTTCTTGCGCCGACATTTCCGGAAAGCAGATTTCCAGATTGCGTCGTGCCACGCGTTTGCGCGCCGGCAACAGCGCCGACAGCAATGCGCCGAGCGCGTGGCCGAGGCCGAACAACACACGATACGGCAGACGTGCGATCAGCCATATTACGCCGAGCGCGAGCCAACTCGGCCAGTAACGCGGCGACAGCAGCGCGGCGCGCCACGGCGGCACCGGCGTAATGGAAACAGACGTGATGGAAGCGGGTGGGGTGGAATCGGCGACAGGCATGCCCGGATTGTATGCGGACGCGCGCGCTCCGTGCGTGGCTACGGCGAATCCGGCGACGATGCGCGGGCGCGTGGCCGTTATACTGGCGCCATCCATGCTCAATTCTATGCTCACACGATTTTTCTACACGCTGACGATGTACCTGCTGACGCCGGTGATCGTGTATCGCCTCGCGTGGCGCGGATTTCGTTACCGCGAATACCTCGCGCGCTGGCGCGAGCGTTTCGGTTTTTTTCCGGACCCGCGTTTTCACGACAGCATCTGGATCCACGCCGTGTCGATGGGCGAGGTCAACGCCGCGGTGCCATTGATCGAGGCGCTGATGCGCCGACATCTCGGCTCGATGTTCGTCATCACCACGGTTACGCCGACCGGATCGGAGCGTGTGCGCAAAGTGTTCGGCGAGCGCGTGTTCCATGTCTATTTGCCGTACGATTTGCCGGCCTCGATCTGCCGTTTCCTCGCGCGCGTGAAACCGCGCCTCGCCGTGATCATGGAAACCGAAATCTGGCCAAACCTGTTCATGGAATGCCACAGCGCGGGTGTGCCGATCGTGGTGGCGAACGCGCGGCTTTCCGAGCGCAGCCTGAAAGGTTACGGACCGATCCGGCCGCTCGTGCGCATGGCGATTCGCAGTGTGAGTTTTGTCGCCGCGCAATCGCAGCCGGATGCCGAGCGCCTGCTCAGCATCGGCGCGCGACCCGAGCGCCTGCGGGTGGTCGGCAACCTGAAATACGACATGGCGGTACCGCCCGAACTCGCGCAATGCGGTCGTGATCTGCGTAGCGGTTGGGGCGCGCACCGGCCCGTGTGGATTGCCGCGAGCACGCACGAAGGCGAGGAGATCGCCGTGCTCAAGGCGCATACCGAAGTGCTGCGCCGTTTTCCGGATGCGCTGCTCCTGATCGCGCCGCGCCATCCCGAGCGGTTCAAGCCGATGGCGCAGGCGTTTCGCAACCTCGGTTTCGCCACGCGCACGCGCAGCGAGGACGACGTGGCGGATACCTCAAGCCAAGTGTTTGTGGTCGATACGCTCGGTGAGCTTCTGAACTATTACGCGGCGGCGGATATCGCGTTCGTCGGTGGCAGCCTGGATCGCGTCGGCGGCCACAATCTGCTCGAACCTGCCGCACTGGCGGTGCCGGTGATCGTCGGCCCGCATACGTTCAACTTCGAGGAAATCGTGGCGAGCCTCGCGCAGGCGCGCGCGATGATCGCCATCGCCGACGCCGAGTTGCTCGGCGATGCCGTGCTGCATTTGTTGTCGCACCCCGGCGAACGCGAGCTGATGGGCGAGGCCGCGCGGCAGGTTTTCCAACGCGAAAGCGGCGCGGTCGATCGCAGCATGGCGATCATCGAGGATGCCCTGCACGGCACCGCGCCGGGCGGCTTGAAAGCCTCGGTTCGTCAACGTAAACGCTGAGGCAGATTACAGATCTGATTCAGCGCTGCCTGCACGATCATTCAAGCAGCGAGTTCACCGCTTCGAGATCCTTCGGCGCGATGCTGCCGGCCGAATCCCTGAGCTTGAGGCCGTTGATCACAAAACCGTGGCGCGCCTGTGAATAATCACTCTGCGCCTGCAGCAGGCCTTGTTGGCTCAACAACACATCGACGATGGTGCGGGTGCCGACTTCGAAACCGGCGCGGGTCGCATCGAGCGCGCTCTGCGCCGAAACCACCGCCTGCTTGCGCGCTTGCACCTCGCTGATGCCGGCCACCACCGCACGATACGCGGTGCGCGTCTGATGCACGACTGTACGGCGTTGCGTTTCAAATTGATCCTGGGCGGTGTCGCGATCGGCAATCGATTGACGCACGCGTGAGGCGGTAAAGCCGCCGCTGAAGATCGGGATGTTCAAGGTGACACCGACGCTGGTATCGCCACTCAGGCCATTGCTGTGCCCGGTAAAACCACCGCTGGAATTGTGCTGGCTGCCATCTCCCCAACTCGGCGCCAGCGAACGCGTGAACGAGGCATTCAACGTCGGCAGGTGACCGGAGCGTTGGGTCTGGATCGAGAATTCGGCAGCATCAACGCTGTGTTGGCTTGAGGCCAGCGCCGGGTTCTGTTTCAACGCGAGTGCCACCCATGCTTCGGGGTCACTGGGCGTTGGCGCTTCCATCGGCAGGTTGTCGCGCAGATGTTTCAGATCGCCGATCGGCTTGGCGATGATTTCGGTCAAGGCTTCGCGAGCGTCGTCCACCGCATTTTTGGCATCGATGGTGCCGGCTACGGCAGAATCGTGTTTGGCGCGCGCGTCATGCACGTCGGTGATCGCCGACAAGCCGACTTCAAAACGCTGCTCGGCCTGATCGAGCTGGCGCGCCAGTGCTTTTTCGTTGGCTTGGGCGAACAGCAAGGCGTCCTCCGAGGTGAGCACGGCAAAATAATTCGTGGCAACACGCAAGATCAAACTTTGCTCGGCGGCGGTGTAGTTGCTCTCGCCGGCTTCGGCATTGGCGCGGCTGGCGCGCAGTTGCGAAAACTTGCTGAAATCGAACAAAGTCTGGCTGGCTTGCAACTGATACCGGCGACTGTAGGTGAGCGCATTCGAGCCAAACAAGCCCGTGCCGACCTGGCCATTGATCACGCTCAAACCCGCCGTGCTCTGGCTGCCGTCGTCGCGCAAAATACCGGCGCTGCCGATGATCTGCGGCAACAAGGCGGAGCGCGCTTGCGCGACACCTTCGCCGACGCTGCGTTTTTGCGCCTCAACCGTAGCGAGGGTCGGATCGGCGCTGCGTGCAATCTGGTAAATCTGCAGCAGATCTTCGGCGGCGGCGAAGCCAGGCAGGCTGGCGCACAGCAGGGCCAGAGTGAGCGGTGGGAGACGCAGTCGTTTGAACATGTCGGATTTCATCCTGATGGCAGTGGATTGCTGCCGAGCCCAAGCTTTACAGCGTAAAGCGTTTCGGTGGCGCGGCATTGGTGAGATACGGAATATCGGTTTCCAGCAAACTTTCTTCGCTCCAATCCTGCGCATCGAGCCGTGTGTACAGCATCGCCTGTTGCACCGGCGATTGACCGACGATCGCGAACAAACGTCCGCCCGGTTTGACCCAGTCGCGAAAACGCTGCGGCACGGTGGCCACGGCGCCGGTCACGACGACCGCATCGAACTGGCGCTGCGGATCGAAATCGAGCACCGCTTCGGCGGTTTCAATGCTGACGTTGGCAATGCCCTGTTGATCCAGACGCGCGCGTGCGGTGGCGGCGAGATCGGAATGCTGCTCGATGCTCACCACGCAGCCTGCGAGCATCGCCAGACACGCGGTGACAAAACCCGAACCGGTACCGATTTCGAGCACGCTCTCGTTGCCGATGAGCGTCAGCGCCTGCAACAGGCGACCTTCGAGCACGGGTTTCAACATCACCTCGCCATGCGCCAGCGGCAGGCACAGATCGGCGAACGCGAGATTGCGATGTTCGGGCGTGACGTAGTCTTCGCGTTTCATCGCGGCGAGTACGGCGAGTACGCGCGCGTCGAGAACTTCCCACGGCCGCACTTGCTGCTCGACCATGTTGAAACGCGCCAATTCAATGTTCATGGACATGCGGTTGAATTCCAGCCAGGGCAAAAAGGCTTGAAAGCATAGAGCCACGCCCGACTCTGGGCAACTCGACGTTGAAACAAACGGCATCCGCTGTATGGATGCATCTTCGCGCGGCTTGGTTGCAGCGCTGCAGTGACAATGCCTGTTGCCGACTTCGGTACGTGGCGAAACGTGCTGCGGGCCTTGCCCAGTAGCGCTTAAGGTCGCTTGTCGCGCGTGTTTGCCAAAGTGCCGGAAGTCATTGCAACTTTTATGCGCTCATGCGCATCGGTGCGAAACTGCGCGTGGGCTGCGCGAGCGGCAATCGTGTGAGTTCACGCTCGACGGCACTTTCCAGACGTGCATTGACCGCCGATAAAACGTTCAGGCGGACACGTTGAGCGGCGCGCGTGCGCACCACCATCTGCCAACCGAGCCAGCGCGCGAGCGTGCCAAACTCACTGCGGCTGAGGCGATACAGACTGCGCTCGGCGGCGAGCTGTTGCATGTCGGCGCGCAGATCGAAATCGGTGTTGTGTTCGAGCAGCGCGGCAAAAGCGCGTTGCGCCTGTTTGTAATTTTCGCTCAGAGCGAGCGGGTAGGCGGATCCCATGATGGATTGATTCCCTGGCAACGGCGGAGAAGATGAAGCGCTGACGCGCAAGACAGCCACTCGCTGCGACGCGATCGATGGTGAATCGGGGTGAACAGCAAACATTTCAATGCGCCTTCGGAATGATATTTGTAAGCAAATGTTGCTCCTCGCGCGCGTGCGGCGGCGGCACGTGAAACCACGCCGCATACAGCGCCGGCAGGAACAACAAAGTCAGTGCGGTGGCGACCAGCAAACCACCCATGATCGCGACCGCCATCGGGCCGAAAAATGCGCTGCGGGCGAGCGGAATCATTGCCAGAATCGCCGCGAGCGCAGTCAGCACGATCGGGCGGAAACGCCGCACCGTGGCATCGATCACGGCGTTCCACGGCTCGTGGCCGAGCGCGATATCCTGCTCGATCTGATCAACCAGGATCACCGAGTTGCGCATGATCATGCCGAACAGCGCGATCGTGCCGAGCATCGCGACAAAGCCGAACGGCACGTTGAAGATCAGCAAAAACAACGTCACGCCGATCAAGCCAAGCGGCGCCGTGAGCACCACCAGCAGCACGCGCTGCAAACTCTTGAGCTGGATCATGAGCACGGTGAAAACCACGAGCAGGAACAGCGGCACACCGGCGTTCACCGAGCTCTGGCCCTTGGCCGATTCTTCCACCGTGCCGCCGGTTTCGAGCAGGTAGCCGGTCGGTAGCGATGCGCGAATTTTTTCGAGTGCCGGCACAATTTGCGCGGTAACGGTCGGCGGCTGCAATACGCCGTCGGTATCGCCGCGCACGGTGACCGTGGGCAGGCGATTGCGTTTCCAGATGATGCCTTCCTCGAAGCCGTATTCGATGTTCGCAATCTGCGCGAGCGGCACCGGCTTGCCGTTGCTGGTCGGCACTGCGAGGCTGGACAGCAACGACAGTTGCGCGCGCTCATCGGCCGGGCCGCGCAACAACACCTGGATGAGTTGGTCGCGCGCGCGGAGTTCGCTGATCGGCACGCCCGACAACGAACTCTGCAGGAAATTCGACAGATCCTGCGAGCTCACGCCGAGCACGCGTGCGCGCTCCTGATCGATCACCAGACGCACGACCTTGCTCGGTTCTTCCCAGTCAAGATTGACGTTGCGCGTATGCCTGTTCTGGCGCATCACCTCGGCCACCTGGCGCGCGATGCCACGGGCAATCTGCACGTCTTCACCCGATACGCGGAACTGCAGCGGATAACCGACCGGCGGGCCGTTTTCCAGACGCACAATGCGCGCGCGCAGTTCGGGATAATCCTGCTCGAACAGTTTCAACAGATCGCTGCGCAGATGTTCGCGATCCTCCTGGCTGCGTGTGAGCAACACAAATTCGGCGAAGCTGGCCTGCGTGAGTTGCTGATCCAGCGACAGATAAAAACGCGGCGAACCAGAGCCGACATACGCCACCGAATTTTCAAGCTCGGGACGTTTCGCCAGCCACGCTTCGAGCTTCTTCACCTGCTCGGCGGTCGCGGTCAAAGACACGCCTTCGGCAAGTTTCAGGTCGACCAGCAATTCGGTGCGTGTCGAATCCGGGAAAAATTGTTGCTGCACAAAACCGAAGCCGACCAGCGACAAAATGAACGTCAGTACGGTTACCAGAATCACGGTCTTGCGATAACTCACACACCACGCCACGAGGCTGCGAAAGCGGCGATAAAAACCGCTCTGGTACGGATCGTCGATCTGCGTATTCGTCTCCGTGGCGCTGCTTCCATCGAGCCCGGCTCCGCCGAGCCACAGCGGCAGGCGCGCACGCAGGCGCCGCACGAATCGCGCAAACGCGCTATTGCTCGGTGCGGCATGCCGATCCGGCAACAGTTTGTAACCGAGATAAGGAATGAAAACGACCGCTGCGATCCACGACAGCAACAGCGCGATCGCGGTGACCTGAAAGATTGCGCGTGTGTATTCGCCGGTCGAAGAACGCGCGGTGGCGATCGGCAGAAATCCCGCTGCAGTCACCAGTGTGCCGGTCAACATCGGAAACGCCGTCGAGCTGTAGGCGAACGCCGCCGCCGGGATGCGCTGCATGCCTTGTTCCATCTTGATCGCCATCATTTCCACGGCGATGATCGCGTCGTCCACGAGCAGTCCAAGCGACAGCACGAGTGCGCCGAGCGAAATCTTGTGCAGGTTGATGTCGAAATATTTCATCGCGGCGAAGGTCATCGCCAGCACCAGCGGAATCGTCAGTGCAACCACGAGGCCGGTGCGCAGGCCGAGCGAGAAAAAGCTTACGAGCAATACGATCACCACCGCCTCACCAAGCGTGCGCACGAACTCGCTGATCGATTCGTGCACGGCTTTCGGCTGATCGGCGACCTGGTTCAATTCGAGCCCCAGCGGCAGGCTTGCCTGCAATCGCGGACGCGCCGCCTGCAGCGTATGACCGAGTTCGATGATGTCGCCACCATCGCGCATCGACACCGCAATGCCGATCGCTTCGCGGCCATTGAAACGCATGCGCGGCTGCGCCGGATCGGTATAACCGTGCTTGACCTCGGCGACGTCGCCGAGGCGAAACAGACGATTGTTCGCACGGATCGAAATGTCGCGGATCGCCTCGACCGTATCGAACGCGCCGCTTGGGCGCATGTAGATGCGATCGGTCGCGGTTTCAAAACTGCCGGCTGCGGTAACCGCATTCTGGCTCTGCAGCACTTGCTGCACCTGGGCGAAACTCACGCCGAGCGTGGCGAGCTTGGCGTTGGAAACTTCGATAAAGATTTTTTCGTCCTGCAATCCGATCAGATCGACTTTGGCGACGTTCGGCACACGCAGTAGTTCGAGCTTGATGCGCTCGGCATAGTCGCGCATCTGCGCGTAACTGAAACCGTCGCTGGTCAGCGCGTAGATGTTGCCGAAGGTAACGCCGAATTCATCGTTGAAATTCGGTCCGATCACGGTGCTCGGCAAGGTATAGCGAATGTCGCCGATCTTCTTGCGCACCTGATACCAGATGTCCTGCACGCGGGCGCCAGGTACCCAATCCTTGATCACAAAAAATACCTGCGATTCGCCAGGCCGCGAATAGCTGCGCAAGAAATCCAGCTCGGGCAGTTCTTGCAGTTTTTTCTCGATGCGTTCGGTGACTTGTTCGGTCACTTCGGCGGCAGTGGCGCCGGGCCACACGGTCTGGATCACCATCACCTTGAAGGTGAACGGGGGATCTTCCGATTGCCCCAATCCGCTGTAAGCCCAGATTCCCGCAATCGCGAGGATGACGATGAAATAGCGCACCAGCGCCTGATTGCGCAGCGCCCATGCGGACAGATTGAAGCGCGAGTGTTCCGGCTCGGGCGGGTTCGAATTTGCCGTGGTGGAATCGCTCACAGTATGACCGCCTTGTTGTTGCGATCGACCGGGCGCACGTTCTGGCCTTCGTGCAACGTGTGCACGCCGGCAGTGACAATCCACTGCTGCGCGGCGATGCCGCTGGCGATGATCACGCTGTCTTCGCGGTACGCGTTCACGTCAACCGGAACCAGGTGCACCTGCCTGGTCTTCGGATCGAATACCCACAACGCTGGTTTGCCATCGCGTTCGTGCAGTGCGCTGAGCGGCAATGCCTGCAATCCGGCGCCGGCCGCATCGATGAAATATACCCGCACGGTCTGGCCGAAACGCAGCCGCGCGCCGTTCTGCTCGATGCTCACACGCACGCGATAAGTGCGTGTGACTGGATCGGCCTCAGGCGCTATTTCACGCAAATGTCCCGGAATCTGCTTGCCCGCATCGGCCCATAATTCCACCGTGGCTGGCGCGCCGGTCTTGTATTTGCCAATGCGATTTTCCGGCACGCTGATCTCGGCCTCGATCTCGCCATCGTGCGCGAGCGTGGCGATGGTCTGGCCCGCCGCAACCACCTGGCCGACCTCGGCGCTGATCGTCGTGATCGCACCAGCATGATCGGCGCGCAGGCTCGCGTAACCGGCCTGGTTCTGGTTGATCGACAACGCCGAGCGCACTTCGGTCACGCGCGCGGTGGCGGCCTTGAGCACGTTGTCCTTGGCGTCGTATTCGGTCTGGCTGACGAAATGTTTTTCGAGTAACGCGTGATAACGATCGCGCTCGGATTTGGCCAGCGCCGCATCCGCTTCGGCCGATGCCAGCGAGGCGCGCGCACTCGCGACCTGCAATTGCACATCCTGCGGATCGAGTTCGGCCAGCACCTGGCCGGCGATCACTTGCGCGCCGACATCCACCAGCCGCGCCTTGATCTTGCCGCTGATGCGAAAACCGAGCTGGCTTTCGAAACGTGCATGCACGTCGCCGGAATACACCTCGGCCACTGCGGCGGTGGCCGGCGTTGCCTGCGCGACGATCGCGCTGCGCGGTGGCTCGACCGTTTCGCCATGGCTGCTGCAACCTGCCGTCGCAGCGATCGCAGCGCCGAAAATGAACAGGGCGGCAACACGTGGGAAGTACGCTGCATTGATACGCATTGCTGGAATCCCTATCTCTGAGAGGCTTGAAATCGAACCGGGCAAGAAACTACACTGTCTGGTATACTAAATAAACTAAACCGTCTAGTCCAGTAATTTAACTTTATGAATTTGTTCGCCTGCAAATCGCCCGGCCCGGGTCGCCCGAAAGATCTCGAAAAGCGCGCCGCCATCCTCGATGCGGCGAAGCAGATGTTTCCGCGGTTGGGTTTCGAAGGCACCAGCATGGATGCGATCGCCGCCGCAGCGGGAGTTTCAAAACTCACCGTTTACAGTCATTTTCGCGACAAGGAAACCTTGTTCGTCGAGGCGATCCGGCAGAAGTGCGAAGAACAGCTCCCGCCCGAATTTTTCGAGCCTTCAGTGCGTGGTCCGGTGCGCAAGACCTTGCTGGTGATCGCGCGCGGATTTTTCGGCTTGATTATCAGCGACGAATCGATTGGTTTGATGCGCATGCTCATGGCCGATGCGTGCAAGGGCAGCTCGCGCTTGCCGACTCTGTTCTGGGAAGCCGGGCCGAAACGCTCGAACGAAACGCTCGAACACCTGCTCGCGTCGGCCACCGAAACCGGTCAGCTCGACGTGCCGGATCCGCATCGCGC